>CAIOLZ010000301.1 GCA_903859265.1 uncultured beta proteobacterium | reverse complement strand
CGCAACACATCGTTGAGCCATTTGGCAGAAAAGCCGGCAGGCCGCGCATCGACCTTGGGATAGATCACATGCGCAGGCATGACGCTGCCCATCACCGTATTGAGCCAGCGGTAAGGCGCAGCGTCATCCGCCAGAATGGCCTTCAACGAGCGATTGTCAACCGGCACATCCGTATGCGAATCGGCTTTCACATAGCCGTGCCCCGGAAAGTGTTTGCCGCAGTTGGACATACCGCTTTTGAGCAAGCCATGCATCAGGCTCTTTGCCAGCACACTGACGACGCGCGGATCCCGCGAAAACGCGCGGTCGCCAATCACGCTGCTTTCGCCGTAATCGAGGTCCAGCACCGGTGTGAAACTCAGGTCAACACCGCAGGCCCGCAACTCTGCACCGAGCACATAACCACACGCGCTCGCGGCATTGGTCGCATCCATCGGGCCCGCCTTGCGCCGTGGCTGTGGCGTAGCCATCCACATTGCGCCCAAGGCCCGCATCGGTGGCAAATGTGTAAAGCCATCGGTTTTAAAACGTTGAACACGGCCACCCTCGTGGTCCACGCAGATCAACAAGTCACGCCTGATCCGTTTGATGTCGCCACACAAGGCTGTCAGCTGCGCACGATCCTGCCAGTTGCGTGCAAACAGAATCAAACCGCCCACCAGCGGATTTTTCAGACGCAGGCGATCCACTCTGGACAAGGCGGTCCCTGCAATATCAATAATGAGCGGTGCGTGAATTGTCATGGTTGAAGGTCTTGGTTCAAAAGAATGGGTGTGGATTGCGCGGTCTCCACCACACAAAAACTCGCTGCATAGTCGGCCTCATCGGTGACCGAGATGTGCGCAATCAACTGGCGCTGGGCGAACCAATCCTTCAATCCACCGTGCAATAGCACCACCGGCTTGCCGCTCGGTGCATTGGCGATTTCGCACAACTTCCAGCCCATGGGCAGGCGCATGCCCAGACCAATGGCCTTGCTCACCGATTCCTTGGCGCTAAAGCGGGTCGCAAGGTAACGCACGCCGCGTTCAGGCCAGCGCGCAGAGCGCAGCTTCCAGGTTCTGAACTCTGCATCCGACAAGACTTTGGCTGCGAAACGATCGCCGTGACGCTCCAGACTGGCCCGGATGCGGCGGATGTCGCAAATGTCGGTACCGATACCGTAAATCATGCTGACACTAGGGTGCAAGACACGCCAGATAGGCCTGCACCGTTGCGCCGTATCCCAATTCCAGCGCGTCCGCAATCAAAGCATGGCCAATGGAGACCTCCTGAACTCCAGAGACATGGCGCACAAATGCCGGTAGGTTGGCCAGGTTCAAATCGTGCCCTGCATTTATCCCCAGACCCGCTGCCTGCGCAGCTTTGGCTGCAGCTGCAAAACGCTGCAGTTGTGTTGCCTGCTGGGCGGTACCCCAAGCCGCTGCGTAGGGCTCGGTATAAAGCTCCACGCGGTCGGCACCCAGCGCTTTGGCAGCGGCCATTGCACCGGGTTCGGCGTCCATAAAAAGGCTGACGCGCAAACCCAGGCTTTTGGCTTGCGCAATTACCGGTACCAGACGCTGCGCGTCCTTTGCCACGTCCCAGCCGAGGTCACTGGTGAACTGGCCTTCACTGTCCGGCACAAAAGTGACTTGGTGTACCGGCAAGCTGCGATGCCGAAGCTGTGCAACACAGTCCATCAGGTTGTGGAACGGATTGCCCTCAATGTTGTACTCGCGGTCTGGCCAGGCGCGCAGCAACTCTGCCAAATCCGTCACGTCATGCGCACGAATATGGCGCGCGTCCGGACGGGGATGCACCGTAATGCCCTGTGCCCCGGCTTGAAGGCACAGTGTGGCAGCACGGGTCAGGCTGGGAATCCCCAGATGACGGGTGTTACGCACCAGCGCAACTTTATTCAGATTAACGGACAGTGAAGTTTTCATAGGCTTTGAATGTCAATCATCATTTGCCGGGAGCGCAAGGTTTTAACGCCGCAATGGTAGTGCAGCAACTGGCGCAGCTGGGGCTTGAGAGCACTCATGTTTTCGGCGCAAGCGCGCAAAGTGGCGGTAAACAGCGCGCCATTGTCCAGGGCGGCCTGAAGTTGCGACCACTGCGCGCCCGTCAACGCAGCCCGGTCGCCGCTGCCGGCCTGACGCAGACCGCCCTCAGGAACCAGGGTGTACAGGCTGCTGGCGTCGAGTGCGGCCAGAGTCATGGTTTGCGCGTCCAGTTGTGGCAAAAGCCCGACTTCACGCAGCAACAGCAATTCATAGGTGCGCAGTGCCGCCTGCAACACTTCGCCATGCTCGCTGGCGATAATGCGTACGACCGCAGCGTAAATGTCAAACAGCGCTGGGTGCGGATCATCGCGCGCCAGCAGCGCCAGCAGCAACTCGTTGAGGTAGTAGCCCGACAAGAGCGCGTCGCCGGTTGGCATGACATGCCCGCCCTGCCACTCGGCACTCTTAAGGGTCCGGATTTCAGCGTCTCCACCAAAGGCGATGTGCAGTGGCTGCATCGGCAACAGAATCGGCCGCAAGCTTGAACTGGGTCGTTTGGCCCCTTTGGCGACCAGTGCGATGCGCCCGTGATGGCGCGTAAAAACTTCCAGTATCAGACTGGACTCGCTCCAGTCGTAGCGGTGCAGCACATAGGCCGGCTCGTCAGCAATGCGTTTTAACGCACTGCGGTCACTCATAGCCGAAGGAACGGACCCGGGCCTCATCATCGGCCCAGCCCGAGCGCACTTTGACCCAAAGCTCCAAAAAAACCTTGGCATCGGCCAATTTTTCCAGCTCGACCCGCGTTTCCATGCCGATGCGCTTGATGCGCTCGCCCTTGTCGCCAATCACCATCGCTTTGTGCCCATCGCGTTCCACCACAATCGTGGCAGCAATGCGCAACAGACGCTTCTGACCCTTGCGCTGGGGTGGCTCTTCTTCAAACTTGTCGATGACAACGGTCGAGGTGTAGGGCAACTCATCGCCGGTCAGTCGAAAGAGCTTCTCACGGACCAGTTCACTGGCGAGAAATTTTTCACTGCGGTCGGTAAGTTCATCCTCTGAATACCACCAGGCTTGCTTTGGCAGATACGGCGCGCACAGCCCTAACAGTCTTTCAACATCTTTGGCGTTTTTGGCCGACATCGGTACGAACTCGGTAAATGGGTGCTTTGCCTGCATCTCTTGAAGCCAGGGTGCAATGTCGCCGCGGCGATGCACGTTGTCGAGCTTGTTGGCAATCAACAGCACCGGGATGTCCTTGCCGAGCAAGGAGAGGACGCGCGCATCGGCCGGCGTAAAACTGCCCGCCTCGACCACCAGCAAAATCAGATCCACATCGGCCACTGCGCCGACTACCGTCTTGTTCAGGGATTTGTTGAGCGCGTTGCCGTGCAGGGTTTGAAAGCCCGGCGTGTCAACAAAGACAAACTGGTTGGCACCTTCAGTGCGCATGCCGGTGATGCGGTGCCGCGTGGTCTGCGCCTTGCGCGAGGTAATACTGATTTTTTGCCCGACCAAAGCGTTGAGCAAAGTGGACTTGCCTACATTGGGTTTGCCCACAATCGCTACCAAACCCCAGCGTTGCTCCTCAGAGGGCGTGCCCGGCGCGGCCAACCGGGGAACGCCCTTGAGCAAGCCCTCCAGCATGGTATCGAGGTCCGGTTGCGTCGGTTCATTGGGCTGCGCACCGGAAAGTTCGGACTTGGCAGACTTGGCAGATTTGGACTTGGGAGCGGTCATTCTTTTACTTTGTTTTTTATGGTCTGCAGCATGGCGCTGGCGGCGGCTTGTTCCCCGGCACGGCGCGATCCGCCAATTCCGCGCTCCGACAGACGCAACTCGGCAATTTCACATTCAACGTCGAAACTCTGCTTATGTGCAGCCCCCGTGGTGCCAACGACCCGGTATAGCGGAAGCTTCATTTTCCGTCCCTGCAACCACTCCTGCAATTGTGTTTTAGGGTCTTTTCCAATGGCTTCCATTTGCGGGTTCACTTCAACCGCGTGGAATAAACGGTGCACCAGCGCGCATGCCTTGTCAAATCCCGCGTCAAGATATACGGCGCCAATAATCGCTTCCAGCGCATCCGCCAGTATCGAAGGCCGCTTGCCGCCGCCGGACTTGATTTCACCTTCGCCGAGTCTGAGAACGTCGGGCAAATTCAACCCAAGGGCCAGTTGGTGCAATGTTTCCTGCTTGACCAGATTGGCACGCACCCGCGACAAGTCGCCCTCCGGCAATTGGCCCAATCGGGCATACAGCAGGTCAGAAATGGCAAGTCCCAGAACGGAGTCGCCTAAAAACTCAAGGCGCTCGTAGTGATCGCTGGAAAAGCTGCGGTGTGTCAGTGCATGTTCCAACAACCTCAAGTCGCTGAATTCATGCTGCAAGCGACTCTGCAACTCCAACAAACGATCAGCCACCTTATTTGGAGCGACCCTGGTACTTCAGAGTCAGAAAAGCCGGCCCAAAGAGATGAATTTCACGCTGGTACGCAAAGGCCACCACCACCTTGTCACCTTCCTTGGTGACGTCAAGATCCTTGGCGTCCATCGATTTGATATCGTCAACCGAGGCCGCTTTGACGAACAGGTCACGCACCTCAGCCACCGATTGGCCCTGTGCTGCTTTGTCCACTGCTTTTTCAACCGCGAGGTATTCCAGAACGGTCGGGAAAACTTGCGCAATCACCACTCCGGCCATTGCCAATACGGCAGCGACAAACACAAGTCCGATAAATGAGATACCTTTTTGCCGCGTACGCAGTTGCAATGCCATAACCTTCCTCCTTGCCAACATCAATTAAAAAATCCAATGCGTTTGAGGCTACTGAAATTCATCCACACGAAAAATGCTTTCCCTACGATATTTTTATCGGGGACAAACCCCCAGTAGCGCGAGTCCAGCGAATTGTCCCGATTGTCGCCCATCATGAAATAGCTGCCCTCGGGCACCTTGCAAGTTACACCTTCGATGGTGTAGTTGCAACCGGCACGGCCTTCAAACGGGTCGGCGCCGGGCACAAACGCGGGTCGGTCGTCATCGTTGAGCAAACGGTGCGGCTTGTCGCCCAGCGTTTCCTCGAACTGTTTGAAATAACGCATTGCGTCTTCGTCAAAAAACTCTGGCAAGGCCTTGGTTTCTATGGTTTTACCGTTGATTGTTAGGCGCTTGTTCAAATACGCCACAGTGTCTCCCGGCAAACCGACGACACGCTTGATGTAGTCCAAACTGGGTTTGGGTGGATAGCGAAACACCATCACATCACCGCGTTGCGGTGGCGTGCCTTCGGTTATTTTCAGGTTGAGCACCGGTAGCCGGATCCCGTAGGCGAACTTGTTCACCAATATCAGGTCACCCACCAGCAATGTCGGGATCATGGAGCCAGAGGGAATCTTGAAGGGTTCAAACAAAAATGAACGCATCAGAAACACCACGATGATCACTGGGAACAGCCCGGCAGTCCAATCCAGCCACCAAGGCTGCATCAGCAAGCGAACTTTGGCCTGTGCAATATCACCATCGACCTGCGTGATCCCCAGCGTTTGCAATTCGGCACGGCGTTTGGCATCGTGCGCTTCCAGCGCTAGCGCTGCGGCTTTGCGGCGCGGCAAAAAGTAAACGCGCTCCGCAATCCAGTAAATACCCGTGATCAAGGAGGCCAGAAATAGCAACAGCGCAAAGTTGCCTTCCACCACGCCAAAATACCAGGCTCCAATGTACAGAGCGAATGCAGCAAGGATTGCTGAAGTGAGAGCTTGCATCAATCTTCCACCTGCAAAATTGCGAGGAACGCCTCTTGCGGGACCTCAACCGAACCAATTTGTTTCATGCGTTTTTTACCGGCTTTCTGCTTCTCAAGGAGCTTGCGCTTGCGCGAGATATCACCCCCGTAGCACTTGGCCAGCACGTTTTTCCGAAGGGCCTTGATTGTCTCACGCGCAATGATGTTGGCTCCGATAGCCGCTTGTATCGCAACGTCGTACATCTGGCGGGAAATGATTTCCCGCATTTTGGCCACCACCGCCCGTCCCCGATACTGTGACTGGGACCGGTGGACGATGATGGACAGCGCATCCACTTTTTCTGAGTTCAAAAGAATATCAACCTTGACCACGTCGGACGCGCGAAACTCTTTGAACGCATAGTCCATCGACGCGTAGCCACGGCTCACACTTTTGAGTTTGTCAAAAAAGTCCAGCACGATTTCACCCAGCGGCATGTCGTAGGTCAAAACCACCTGGCGCCCCTTGTAGGCCATATTCATCTGAACGCCACGCTTCTGGTTGGCCAGCGTCATCACCACACCCACATATTCCTGGGGCATGTACAGGTGCACGGTCACTATAGGCTCACGTATCTCGGCAGTCTTGCCCACCTCGGGCATCTTGGAGGGGTTCTCGACCATCACTACCTCGCCGTCGTTCTTCATGACCTCATAGACCACGCTGGGGGCGGTCGTGATCAGGTCCTGGTCGAACTCGCGCTCCAGCCGCTCCTGCACAATTTCCATGTGCAGCAGACCAAGGAACCCGCACCGAAAGCCAAAACCCAGCGCCTGCGAGACTTCGGGTTCATAGTGCAATGACGCGTCATTGAGCTTGAGTTTCTCCAGTGCGTCGCGCAGTGAGTCGTATTCGCTGGCTTCCGTTGGATAGAGCCCGGCAAAGACCTGGGGCTGAATTTCCTTGAATCCGGGCAAGGCCTCGGTCGCGGTAAACGCCGCCCCGCCCGTACCAGGCTTGACCAATGTAACGGTGTCGCCCACCTTGGCGGCCTGCAACTCCTTGATACCGGCAATGATGTAGCCGACCTCACCCGCCTCCAGCGACGTGCGCGGTTGATTGGCGGGCGTGAACACGCCAAGATTGTCGGCGTTGTACGTCGCGCCGGACGCCATCATCTTGATGCGCTCGCCCTTGGCGAGGCGGCCATCGACGACACGCACCAGCATCACGACGCCGACGTAGCTGTCAAACCAGCTGTCAATAATCATGGCCCGCAGCGGACCATCCGGATTGCCCCGAGGCGCTGGTATTTTGGCCACGATGGCTTCCAGAATCTCATCGATACCCAGACCGGTTTTTGCCGAGCACGGGATCGCTTCCGTGGCATCAATACCGATCACGTCTTCAATTTCGCTTTTCGCATTTTCCGGATCTGCATTGGGCAAATCAATCTTGTTGAGCACCGGCAAAACTTCAACGCCAAGGTCCAGCGCGGTATAACAATTTGCAACGGTTTGTGCTTCCACACCCTGACTCGCATCGACCACCAACAATGCGCCCTCGCATGCAGACAGGGACCGACTCACTTCATACGAGAAGTCCACGTGACCCGGCGTATCGATGAGATTCAGGTTGTAAATCTGACCATCGAGTGCCTTGTATTTCAGCGCGGCGGTCTGCGCCTTGATGGTTATCCCACGCTCTTTTTCAATGTCCATGGAGTCCAGTACCTGGGCTTCCATTTCGCGCGCTTCAAGTCCTCCGCAACGCTGAATCAGTCGATCCGCTAGCGTTGATTTGCCATGGTCAATATGGGCAATGATCGAAAAATTTCTGATGTGATTCATCAACGGAGAGCTTCAAGTAGTTGAATTAAAACGGAGTGCCCAGAAAAAAGGGCGCGTCCTGTTGAGACGCGCCCTGAACCAACAATCTTTTGGCAACTGCGAAAGCTGGAACTTCATTGTAGGCAAAAAGGCGGAACACAGCAGGTCAAAAAAATTCAAAACAGTGGAGTTGCAAGTCCACAACAGTAAACTTATTCACAACTTATCAACAATTCGAGAGGTAAAGCAATGGACAACTTGTGGGCGAACTGTGGAAGTCCTGTGGGGCGCGTGCTTGAATCCCATATCATGGACTCTTGGACGCTCTTTATACCAATGACCATTGATTTTGAGCCTCCATTCTAACCAAAAGTGCAAGACTCAAACCCAAGTTAGCATGTGCCTACATTCCAAAAGCTGTCTGGCGCGGGCTAAAAATATTTTTTGCATACCCGTAAACAACCTCATACCCGACTTCGGCATGGGGTTGTCACGGCGCTTTAATCTCTTATTTACCAGCCCGGATGACCGCAAACTGGGTCCATTCTCCGCGCCGGAAAAGCACGCTCAGAGGTTTGGATTTGTCCCATTTGGAGAGCACGGCTTCGAAATCCTTGACGTTGGCGACCTGCATATTGGCGGCTGACAAGATGACGTCCCCTTCACTCAAGCCAGCACGCGCAGCGGCGTCGGACGCAGAGGCCACCAGCACACCGCCCTTGATACCCAAGTCTTTTTTCTGCGCATCGCTGAGGTCGGCCACAGCCAGACCGAACGCCTGCACAACAGCAGACGCTTTGGGCTTTTCATCGCGTGGAGTAGCTTTGGCGACCGGCCTTTCCGCTTCGATTTCAGCCACCACGACATTGAGGTCCTTGGTTGCGCCCCGACGGAACACGGTCACAACGCTTTTGCTACCCGGTTTGGTTCCACCAACAATCCGAGGCAGGTCACTCGACTTTTCGATCGACTTGCCATCGAATTTGACGATGATGTCCCCTGCTTCAATCCCGGCTTTTTCTGCGGGCGAATCAGTCTCGACGCTGCGTACCATCGCGCCAACCGGTTTCCCAAGACCGATGGATTCAGCGACTTCTTTGCTCACCTGGTCAATCTGCACGCCAATGCGCCCGCGTGAAACTTTACCGTTGATGCGCAACTGGTCGCTGACACGCACCGCCTCGTCCATCGGAATGGCAAAAGAGATACCCATAAAGCCGCCGGAGCGCGAATAAATTTGGCTGTTAATACCTACGACTTCGCCCCGCATGTTGATCAGCGGGCCACCAGAGTTGCCCGGATTGATGGCGACGTCGGTTTGAATAAATGGCAAGTAGTCGCCGGTGTCGCGCTGCTTGGCACTGACAATGCCCGCAGTGACCGTGTTTTCCAGACCAAACGGGGAACCGATGGCCATGACCCACTCCCCCACGCGCAGTCGGCCGACATCTCCGATTTTTACGGCGGGCAAACCAGTGGCTTCAATCTTTACCACGGCCACGTCACTGCGTTTATCTGCGCCAATAATCTTGGCTTTGAATTCGCGCTTATCGGTGAGCGTCACCAGAACTTCCTCCGCGCCGTCCACCACATGCGCATTCGTCATGATGAGCCCGTCAGAGGAAAGGATAAATCCGGATCCAACACCCTTGGGCTGTTCTTCGTCGGGCTGGGGCCTGTTGGGGCGTGGCGCCTGTCGCGGCGTGTTGGGCACCGGAATGCCGAAGCGCCTGAAAAAGTCCAGCATTTCCTCTTCACCGGGGGCACCTTGTGCGCCCTGCTGCACCACCCGTTCAGTGGTACGGATATTGACTACCGAGGGTCCTACTTGCTCGACCAGGTCAGTGAAATCCGGAAGCGTGCGGGTTTGCGCATAGCTCGGTTGCACCGGAACCACCAAGCCGGTTACAACACCCGCCAGGCTTGCCGCCAAAGTCAGTGAACACAATGTGCCGGGAATATTGAATTTCATCGTAATAGTCCATTGGTTAATTTGAAGTTTGTAAGAGCCAACAACACGGTTTTAGAAATCAGCATTTAAATAGCGCCATATTTTTCCCACTCAAGAGCCAGCGCAAAGGTTTGTAAAGTGCGTAACGGAGCGATTGGATCAGTTTTGGGAGTAGCTGCCGGTCAGTCCAGCATCCGGCGCCTATCAGGCCGTGGTTCCCAGCAAATCATCGCCTGTCGGCGCCTGTACCGAAGGATGTACCGGTGCGCGTTCGGAACCGGCACTCACTAACGCGCGGCGTAACGCAAGCCATTGGGCACGATGGGTGGCCTCCTGCAGAAAAATCCATTGGCTGCGCGCCGTTTCGCAACGCAACTGGACGAGTACCAAAAACTGCAAATCAAGCGCGATCGACACCTGCCCAATGGACCGTAATGGCGCCTTGCCAAACTCCCGCCAAAACCACTCAGCGCCATCCCAATGCAAACGCCCGACCGGACTTTTGTACCAGGCGGTGACTGCGCCAATCGCACTGATGGGTGCTGCCATGGCAAATAGCAGCGTGTATATCGGAGCGCCCACTTGTCCCCGTTGGTGCCACACCAGCGCGCAGTCTGCCAGTGCTCCAAGCGCGGCCAGTAAACCGATGCCCAGGAGATGCCAACGGGACCTCACTACCGGGTAGCTGACCGCAGGCGGCAGGTGCATAAATCAGGGCGGACACAACGCATCAGACGCGCTTGAACACCAACGTGCCGTTGGTACCACCAAATCCAAAATTGTTCTTGATTGCCACGTCAATTTGCATATCCCGAGCGGTGTTCGCGCAGTAGTCAAGATCGCAATCCGGGTCCTGGTTGAAGATATTGATGGTCGGCGGACTTTTCTGGTGGTGCAAGGCCAGGACCGTGAAAACCGATTCCAAGCCCCCGGCACCACCCAGCAAATGCCCGGTCATCGACTTGGTGGAATTGACCACCACCTTGGATGCATGCTGACCCAAGGCAGCTTTGATGGCATGGGTCTCATTGGTGTCGCCCAAAGGCGTTGAAGTACCGTGGGCATTGAGGTAGTCCACCTGATCTGCATTGACACCGGCATTGCGCAGGGCGTTGAGCATGGCGCGACGCGGGCCATCCATATTGGGGGCCGTCATGTGGCCTGCGTCGGCGCTCATGCCGAAACCGGCAAGTTCCGCATAAATTCTGGCGCCGCGGGCTTTGGCATGCTCGTACTCCTCCAGCACCATGACGCCGCCACCTTCGCCGAGCACGAAACCATCGCGATCGCGATCCCAGGGACGCGAGGCCGTTTGCGGATCGTCATTGCGGGTGCTCAATGCACGCATGGCAGCGAAACCGCCAATACCCAAGGGTGACACCGTGGCCTCGGAACCGCCGGCGACGATGACGTCGGCGTCCCCGTATTCGATCATCCGTCCAGCCTCGCCAATACAGTGCAAGCCCGTGGTACAGGCTGTAACGATCGCGATGTTGGGACCCTTGAAGCCAAATCGCATCGACACATGCCCCGCAGTCATATTGATGATCGAAGCGGGCACAAAGAACGGCGAAATACGGCGCGGACCACGGCCTGCATACTCGATCTGGGTGGCCTCGATCATAGGCAAACCGCCGATGCCGGAACCAATGACACAGCCAATGCGAGTCGCTTCTTCTTCGCTCAGGGCATCACCGGTTGGCAAATTGGCGTCTGCCACAGCCTGTGCCGCAGCGGCGATTCCGTAATGGATAAAGGTGTCCATCGTGCGCGCTTCTTTGGAGGACAGATAGCTCTCCAGATTGAAATCGCGGACTTCGCCGGCGATGCGGCAGGAAAAGGCGGAGGCATCAAATTTGCTGATGGGTCCGATTCCAGATTTGCCGGCCAATATATTGGACCAAGCTTCTTCCACGGTATTTCCGACGGGACTTACGCATCCCAAACCAGTAACAACAACGCGACGACGGGACATAGAGTGCTACAAACTCCGGTAAATCAATAAAACACTGCAAGGAGCAGCACCGACCGACCATAAAAAAAACGGGGCCTGACTTCAGCACCGCTGCTGAACCATCAGGCCGAACTGACAAGACGTTTTTAAGTTCGCCCGATCAGGCTTTTTTGTGCGTCGAGGCGTAATCCACGGCATTTTGAACCGTGGTGATTTTTTCAGCGTCCTCGTCCGGAATTTCAATTCCGAATTCGTCTTCCAGTGCCATGACCAACTCCACGGTATCTAGGGAATCAGCGCCCAGATCGGCCACGAAGGCCTTTTCATTGGTGACTTGGGACTCTTCCACGCCGAGTTGCTCGGCAATAATTTTTTTGACGCGTGCTTCGATATCGCTCATGGGTTCCCTCTAAGGGTTGTAAAAGAATCCGAGATTTTACCCGTGCCAGAGATGGTTCTCTATAGGGGCGGCCGAACGGACCAATCGGCTGGAAAACAAGCAGCGACGGCTACCGCTCACATATACATTCCGCCATTGACATGCAACTCCTGCCCTGTCACGTAGGCAGCCTCGGGAGATGCCAAATACACAACGGCGTGCGCCACGTCAGACGGCTTACCGAGATGGCCCAGTGGAATTTGAATGAGCAGCGCCTTTTGCTGGTCCTCGGCCAAGCCGGCCGTCATATCAGTTTCGATAAAGCCGGGGGCAACGCAATTCACGGTGATGTTTCTGGAACCGAGCTCTCGGGCCAGCGCCCGCGTCATACCTGCCACACCCGCTTTGGCTGCTGCGTAATTGGCCTGCCCCGGATTACCTGACGCGCCAACTACCGACGTGATGTTCACAATGCGGCCATAGCGCTGCTTCATCATGGTGCGCATCACCGCACGGCTCATGCGGAACACGCCCTTCAAATTGGCGTCCAGCACTGCATCCCAATCGTCATCCTTCATGCGCATGGCCAGGTTGTCCCTGGTAATGCCTGCGTTGTTGACCAGCACCTGCAAGCCGCCGAACTCTTTGACCACGCTGTCTGCCAAAGCATCACACGCAGGGCCGTCAGTGACATCCAATGTTCTGCCGGAGCAACCGGGGAATGCCGACAGGGTCTCGTGAATTTTGTGGGCACCGGCATCGCTGGTTGCCGTGCCAATGACACGCAGTCCGCGTTGCGCCAATGCGAGCGCAATTGCAGCGCCTATGCCACGCGAGGCACCCGTGACCAGTGCCACCTGACCTTCGAATTTTTCATGGCTCATGCCAAAGCCCCTTTCACATCAGCCAAGGTTGACACATCAAACAGCGCCATTCCCGTGATCTCAGCGTCAATCCTTTTGCCCATACCGGCCAATACTTTGCCCGGCCCGCACTCCACCACGGAGCTGATGCCACGCGCTTTGATAGCCTGCACACACTCCACCCACCGCACCGGCCCAAATGACTGCCGAAAGAGCGCGTCGCGAATCCGGTCTGCCTCCACTTCAATCGCAACATCGATGTTGTTGATGATGGCGACTTGGGGCGTACCGAAGTCAATGTTTTCCAGTCGTTCTTTGAGTTTTTCGGCCGCCGGTCGCATAAGGCTGGAATGAAAAGGCGCAGAAACAGGCAAGGGCACCGCACGTTTTGCGCCACGTGATTTCAGCAAATCGCAGGCTTTTTCAACCGCCATTTTGCTGCCGGATATGACCGTTTGTGATGGGTCATTAAAGTTGGCTGCCTCGACAACTTCCGTCGAATCCGGACCGAAACTTTGCGTTACCTCGGCACAACCGGCGACCACACGGTCAGCATCCATCCCCAGAATGGCCGCCATGGCGCCAAAGCCCACCGGCACCGCTTCCTGCATTGCCTGTGCACGAAAACGCACCAGTGGCGCGGCCTGGGCGAGGCTCAAGACACCGGCAGCCACCAGCGCGCTGTACTCTCCCAACGAGTGGCCCGCAACGGCTTGTGGCAATTCGCCGACTTCAGACATCCACACACGAAAGGCAGCCACACCCGCCGCCAGCATGACGGGCTGTGTATTGGTCGTCAACGCCAGGGTGTCCTTGGGTCCATTTCGGATCAGCGCTGCCAGATCCTCGCCCAGTGCGTCCGAGGCTTCGGCGAGCGTCTGCGAAGCCACTGGATGGTCGCCCCAGCCGTCCATCATGCCGACGGCCTGCGAGCCCTGGCCGGGAAATACAAAAGCAAACGGTTTCATAAATTAGTAGCTATCACTGACTGTCAAAATTTCAGTACGACGGCACCCCAGGTAAACCCGCCGCCCACACCCTCGAGCATGAGCGTTTGCCCAGGTTTTACCTGTCCGGCGCGCACCGCAAAGTCAAGAGCCAAAGGAATGGATGCTGCCGAAGTATTGCCATGCTGGTCCACCGTCACCACCACTTTTTCCATCGGAAGTTTGAGTTTCTTGGCGGTGCTTTGCATGATGCGGATGTTGGCCTGGTGGGGACTCAGCCAGTCAATATCCGACTCGTGCAAACCGGCTTTGGCCAAAGCCGCCCGCGCCGAGTCTTCGAGGACCCCGACGGCCAATTTGAAAACCGCTTGACCATCCATTTTCAGCAAGGGGTCGCCCAAGACGTGTCCCCCCGCCACATGCCCTGGGACGCACAAAATGCCCACATGCTTGCCATCGGCGTGCAAATCGCTGGCCAGTATCCCTGGCGTATCGGAAGCCTCCAAAACCACTGCGCCTGCACCATCACCAAACAGGACGCAGGTCGTGCGGTCCTTGAAATCCAGAATTCGGGAAAAAACTTCTGCGCCCACCACCAGTGCCTTGGTAGCTGCACCGGTCTGAATCATCGCATCAGCCACCGCCAATGCGTACACAAAGCCACTGCACACGGCCTGAACATCAAACGCAGCACCGCCATTCGCGCCCAGTTTGTTTTGCAAGATGCAGGCGGTGGATGGAAACACCATATCCGGCGTGCTGGTCGCAACGATGATGAGATCGATGTCCCTGGCCGCTACGCCGGCGGCGGCCAATGCGTTTTGGGATGCTT
>CAIOLZ010000300.1 GCA_903859265.1 uncultured beta proteobacterium | reverse complement strand
TGGTGCTCCATTGCAGACCCGATTTGTTGGCCGCCATGGTGCCTGCTACACCGGACGACAGCACGTGGGTGGTGGACACGGGCAAACCGTACATGTCGGCCGCGCCGATCGTGAGCATGGCAACCAATTCTGCAGACGCACCCTGGGCATAGCTGAGGTGGGTCTTGCCAATCTTTTCACCCACCGTCACCACAATGCGCTTCCAGCCAACCATGGTGCCCAGGCCCAGCGCAATTGCCACGGCGACTTTCACCCACACCGGAATGAATTTGGTTGCGGAGTCAACGTCTTTTTTGAAGGCTGACAGGTTCTCTTTGGTGGCTGGGCTTGGCTGGAAGTCACTCACCTTGTCGAGCGAGCGAATCGCCTCGCTGGTCAGATACATGTCGTTGCGGACATTGGTCACAAGCGCCGAAGGCACTTTGTCCAGTGTCTTGGACGCGCGCACCTGTTCGCCAATACTGCCCACCACCACGGCCAGCGCCGGTCCGACTTGCGGTCCGTATTCCTTCGTACGCAAAAAGTCCGAAAGGGTCACCCGCGCATCCGTTGGTGCGGCCTGCGGGAAATCCTTGACCAGCGCCTGCTGCGTCACTTGGGCAATCGCGGCAAACCGCGTCACATCTTCCAGCGGGATGGAGCGGTTGAGTGCATAGGTAATCGGCACGGTTCCCACCAGTATCAGCATGATCAGACCCATGCCTTTCTGTCCATCGTTGGAACCATGGGCGAAAGACACACCGGTGCAGGTCAGCACCAGCAGGCTGCGAATCCACCACGGGGGTGGTTTATTACCCTTGGGCTCGGCGTAAAGCTCCTTGTTCTTGACAAGCGCCCTTACCAGCAACAGCAGCAACGCAGACACGACAAAACCTATGGCAGGAGACAGAAGCAGCGAGTAACCGACTTTGGTGGCTTGCGGCCAGTCAACACCGGCGGTTCCGTTGCGGCCGTGCATCAGTGCGTTCGCCACGCCCACTCCAATGATGGAGCCGATCAGTGTGTGCGAGGAGGAAGCGGGCAGTCCCAGCCACCATGTGCCGAGGTTCCAGAGAATGGCAGCAATCAGCAGCGCAAATACCATGGCGAATCCGGCGCTGGAGCCTACTTGCAGGATCAGTTCCACCGGCAGCAGCGAAATCACGCCAAAGGCCACGGCGCCGCTGGACAGCAATACGCCCAGAAAATTGAAAAATCCGGACCACAGAACAGCGAAGTTGGGCGGTAGTGAATGGGTGTAAATCACGGTCGCCACGGCGTTTGCCGTGTCGTGGAAACCGTTGACGAATTCAAACCCCAGCGCAATCAGCAAAGCCACCGCCAACAATATGTACGGGAACAGTGAGGTCAGCTCGGCACCCCCTGTCGTGATGTCACCAAACAAGCTATATCCGGTAAACAGCAAACCGACAGTGAGCAATCCAATAAAGATAACGATGGTGGTAGCGCCCATCTTTTGATCGATATTGGGGCGCGGGCCCTCCATAGGTTTGGGCGTGCTGGCAGTCGTTGTATGCATTGCGTGGGCTCCCTGAGAGTTCTCCGGCCAGTATCCGGACGCAATGTGACAGCCCAATGACGGTTTGAAGCATCAAGATGGCAACCGGCAATGTCGGTGTCCACCGCGACGCATTCATAAGTTT
>CAIOLZ010000299.1 GCA_903859265.1 uncultured beta proteobacterium | reverse complement strand
GGCCAGCTCGACGCACTCATTGATCACCACACGCCATGGAACATCCGGACAATGTTGCATTTCATAAACGCCAATCCATAGCACAGCATGTTCGATGGGCGATATTTCGCCCATAGGACGATCCAGCAGGGGCGCAATCAACGCATCGAGTTCGGTGTCCTGCGCCACGCAGCCATGCAACAGCGCATCAAAATGCACCGAATCCGCTTTGCCAAAACCGGCTAGGTCGCGCGTGAAGGCGTCCACATCTTCGACCGGGTTGCGTCCAACCAGACTTTGGTACAAGCCCTGCAGCGCAAATTCCCGAGCCCGGCTGCGACTGTTTTTGCTCGCGGCCTTGCGCGCGCCGGTGCTGGTCAGACCGGTGCGGGCCTGGCGGGGAGGTCGCGCCGGCTTGCTGGCGTGGTTGAAATCGCTCACTGCAGCGACTCCAGGAGGTTCGCCATTTCTACCGCAACGCGCGCCGCATCGCGGCCCTTTTCAACCTGGCGCGCGATTGCTTGCGCCATGTTTTCCGTGGTCAGTATCGCGTTGGCAATCGGCAGTTGGTAGTCCAGTGCGATCCGGCTTACGCTGGCACCCGACTCATTCGCCACCAGCTCGAAGTGGTAAGTTTCTCCGCGGATGATGCAGCCCAGAGCGACCAGTGCGTCATACCGGGATTTTTCGGCCATGGCTTGCAATGCCACCGCCACTTCCAGCGCCCCGGGGACGGTAACGTGGTCAATGTCCCGCTCGGAAACGCCCAACACCAAAAGCTCGGCCTTGCAGGCTTGGGCGAGCGCATCCGTGATTTCCGCATTGAAGCGGGCCTGCACAATACCGATCTTGAGCTTTTTGCCGTTCATGCGGTTGTCGGTGTTCTCGACATTGCCTTTGTCTGCGCCAAACATGGTGGAATCCCTTTTTTAGTTCGTTGTTTATTTGCTGATGTAGCCGGTGATTTCAAGCCCGTAGCCGGCCATGCTGGGCATGCGCCGCGGGCTGCCCATCAGGCGCATTTTGTGTACGCCGCAATGGCGCAAAATTTGGGCACCGATTCCGTAAGTGCGCAGGTCCATTCGCCCACGCTCTGGCGCTTGTGCTGCGCGCGCGGTGCCTTCAAACTGGGCCAGAAGCTGTTCTCCGCTTTCGCCGCAATTGAGCAGCACCAGCACGCCTTTGCCCTCAGCGGCAATGTGCGCCAGGGCTGCATCCAGACTCCAGGAGTGCATGGTCCGGCCCCTCTCCAGTGCATCGAGTACGCTGAGTGGTTCGTGCACCCGCGCTGGCACGATTTCATCCGGCTGCCAATCGCCTTTGACCAGCGCGAGGTGAATGCCCCCGCCGGTGCTGTCCTTGAAAGCGTGCGCCACAAATTCACCTGCGGCGGTGTGAATCTCGCGCCTGCCAATACTTTGAATCAGCGATTCGACGCGGCTGCGGTAAGCTATTAAATCTGCGATGGTGCCAATTTTCAGGCCATGTTCAGCGGCGAATAATTGCAGGTCAGGCAGCCGTGCCATGGTGCCGTCGTCATTCATGATTTCGCAAATCACCGAGGCCGGCGTGCAGCCGGCCATTGCCGCCAGATCGCAGCCAGCTTCGGTGTGGCCGGCGCGCATCAGGACACCGCCGTCCACGGCTTGCAAAGGGAAGATATGGCCGGGTTGCACCAGGTCTTCCGGCACCGCGGCCTTGGCCACAGCGGCTTGCACGGTGCGGGCGCGGTCGGCTGCCGAAATCCCCGTCGTGACACCTTCTGCGGCTTCGATCGAGGCGGTGAAAGCGGTCCCTTTTTTGTCGCCGTTGCGAGCGGTCATGGGTGGCAATTTGAGCAGTTCGCAGCGTTCGCGTGTCAGTGTGAGGCAGATCAGCCCGCGCCCGAACCGCGCCATGAAGTTGATGGCCTCTGCGCTGACATGGTCGGCAGCCAGCACCAGGTCGCCCTCGTTTTCGCGATCCTCTTCGTCCACCAGAATCACGATGCGCCCGGCGCGCATGTCGGCCACGATGTCCTCGATTGGCGATACGGGGACGGGGTGCTTGGCGGGGAAGTTTTGATGTGCGTTCATGGTGTGGCGCTTCTATATGTCGAAGGTTGATCGGTGCCGGTCGGGCTGGTGAGCATCCGCTCCACATAGCGCGCAATCAGGTCGATTTCCAGGTTGACCTGCGATCCTGTTTTCAGGCTGTGCAGGGCCGTGTTTTGCACCGTGTGCGGAATCAGGTTGATGCTGACTTCACAGCCCGCCTGCGCGGGGTCTTGGTGTGGGAGCGCAACGACGGCACCTACGTGGTCGACACGACCTGCAACTACGAGGCGGCCATGACCCAGCCCGCGGCCTACATCACCGACGGCGACCCCATCGGCCCCGACGAGACAGC
>CAIOLZ010000298.1 GCA_903859265.1 uncultured beta proteobacterium | reverse complement strand
GGTCATGATGATGATGACATTGCGGAAGTCAGCTTTGCGTCCGTTGTTATCGGTCAGCGTGCCATGGTCCATGACCTGCAAAAGCACATTGAAAATATCCGGGTGGGCCTTTTCAATTTCGTCGAGCAAAAGCACGCAGTGCGGCTTCTTCGTGACCGCCTCTGTCAGCAAGCCGCCTTGATCAAAGCCCACGTAGCCGGGTGGCGCACCGATAAGCCGGCTCACCGCATGGCGTTCCATGTATTCGCTCATGTCAAAGCGAATCAGGTCAATACCCATGATGTAGGCCAGCTGCTTCGCAGCTTCGGTTTTACCGACGCCGGTCGGACCGCTGAACAGGAATGAGCCGATCGGCTTGTCACCTCTGCCCAGACCCGAGCGCGCCATTTTCACAGCTGAAGCGAGCACGTCGAGCGCCTTGTCCTGGCCAAAAACAACGTTCTTCAGATCGCGCTCCAATGTCTTGAGCTTGCCCCGATCATCATTGGAAACATTGGCCGGGGGAATGCGCGCAATCTTGGCAACGATTTCTTCCACCTCGGTCTTGCTAATGGTTTTCTTGCGCTTGCTCGGCGGCAAAATACGCTGCGCCGCGCCCGCTTCGTCAATGACGTCAATCGCTTTATCAGGCAAATGGCGGTCGTTGATGTATTTCGCACTGAGCTCTGCAGCAGCTTGCAGTGCTGCCACGGCATACTTGACATTGTGATGCTCTTCAAAGCGCGATTTGAGACCTTTAAGGATTTCCACGGTTTGATCGATCGTGGGCTCAACCACATCGACTTTCTGAAAGCGCCGCGACAGGGCTGCGTCTTTTTCGAAGATACCGCGGTACTCGGTGAACGTTGTTGCACCAATGCATTTGAGTTGGCCTGAACTCAGGCCGGGCTTAAGCAGGTTGGAGGCGTCCAAAGTTCCGCCGGACGCGGCGCCGGCGCCAATCAGGGTATGAATTTCATCAATGAACAAAACTGCATTGGGCTTGTCTTTGAGCGACTTCAGGACGCCCTTGAGTCGTTGTTCAAAGTCCCCGCGGTATTTGGTACCGGCAAGCAAGGCACCCATGTCAAGCGAATAGACCACCGAGTCCGCCAGAATTTCAGGCACGTCGTTTTGCGTAATGCGCCATGCCAAGCCTTCGGCAATCGCGGTTTTTCCAACGCCGGCCTCACCAACAAGCAAAGGATTGTTTTTACGGCGGCGGCACAAGATCTGAATCACGCGCTCAACCTCATACTCGCGGCCGATCAGCGGGTCAATTTTTCCGTCCTTGGCCAACTGGTTCAGATTGACGGTGTACTGCTCCAATGGGGAAGCTTTTTCATTCTTCTCAGAACCGCCTTCATCAGACTCGGACGGCGCATCACTGGACTTGGGAGCCTCCGGCGGGTCGTTCTTTTTAATGCCATGCGCAATGAAATTCACGACGTCCAAACGCGTAACACCCTGTTGGTGCAGGTAGTAAACGGCATGGGAGTCTTTTTCACCAAAAATGGCCACCAGGACATTGGCTCCGGTAACCTCTTTCTTGCCGCTACCAGTGGATTGCACGTGCATGATCGCGCGCTGGATAACGCGCTGAAAACCCAAGGTGGGTTGGGTATCCACTTCGTCAGTGCCGGCTACTTGCGGAGTGTTGTCTTTGATGAAGTTGGACAGCGATTTGCGCAGGTCATCGATGTTGGCCGAGCAGGCACGCAGGACCTCTGCCGCGCTCGGGTTATCCAGCAATGCAAGCAGCAGGTGCTCCACAGTGATGAACTCGTGGCGTTGCTGACGCGCCTCGACAAAGGCCATGTGCAGGCTAACTTCCAATTCTTGGGCAATCATGTGATTTCCTTCTGCCTTGCGTTGATGATTAACTGTAAACCGTTTTTGAACAACAGGCCTTCAAGCTCTGGCATTCTCTTCAAAATTCGACGGGCTCACTGATGCATTTCAATGGGTGCCCGGCCTTGTGTGCAGCATCAAGGACCTGATCCACTTTGGTGGCCGCAACGTCCTTGGAATACACGCCACAAACGCCTTTGCCGTCCAGATGAATTTTCAGCATGATTTGCGTTGCCGCCTCCAGATCCTTGCCAAAAAACTCCTGAATCACAACCACCACAAATTCCATGGGCGTGTAGTCGTCATTGAGCATGACGACCTGGTACATCTGCGGGGGCTGGGTCCGCTGCGTCCGGCGCTCCAATACAACGGAGTCACCCTCGTCACGTTGCGGCTGCCGAACGGGCGAAAGAGGAGGTTTTTCGGGTTTGTCTGTGGCCATGCGAAAGATTCTATCGGCCACAGCCAAACACTGCAGCACCACCCTGAATTGGTGACGATTTGGCGGCAAACAAGCCCTCAGCCGTAAATCGCCGTCCGGCGCCAGCTACATGTTGGCGATCATTACCTGACCAAACCCAGAACAGCTCACCTGAGTAGCGCCATCCATCAGCCGCGCCAGGTCGTAGGTCACTTTTTTGCTGAGGATGGACTTCTTCATGGATCGGATAATCAGGTCCGCGGCCTCGATCCAACCAATGTGCCGCAGCATCATTTCAGCCGACAGAATTTCAGAGCCCGGATTGACATAATCTTTGCCGGCATACTTTGACGCAGCGCCATGGGTCGCTTCGAACATGGCGACCGTGTCATTCATATTGGCTCCGGGCGCGATTCCAACGCCTCCAACCTGCGCCGCCAATGCGTCGGAAATGTAGTCGCCGTTAAGATTAAGCGTAGCGATCACGCTGTACTCCACCGGGCGCAACAAAATCTGCTGCAGAAACGAATCCGCAACCGCGTCCTTGACGATGATGGGCTTTCCGGTTCTGGGGTTCTTGAATCTGCACCAGGGACCGCCGTCGATTTGTTGTGCACCGAACTCGCGAATCGCCAAGGCGTAAGCCCAATCACGAAAACTGCCTTCGGTGAATTTCATGATGTTGCCCTTGTGAACAATCGTCACATTGGGCTTGTCATGGTCGATTGCATACTGGATCGCTTTGCGAACCAGCCGCTCGGTACCCTCGCGCGAAACCGGCTTGATGCCAATGCCGGAGGTACCGGGGAAGCGGATGTTGCGGATCCCGAACTCATCCTGCAAGATTTTGATGAGCTTCCTTGCGTTGTCACTTTCAGCTTCAAATTCAATTCCTGCATAGATGTCTTCCGAGTTTTCACGAAAGACTGCCATATTGGTTTTTTCGGGTTCTTTGACCGGGCTGGGGACGCCATCAAAATATTGAATCGGCCTCAGGCATACAAACAAATCAAGTTCCTGTCGCAATGCCACATTGAGTGAGCGGATTGCACTCCCGGCGGGCATGGTTAATGGCCCCTTGATGGAGACCACATAGTCCCGCACTGCTTGCAAGGTCTCCACAGGCAACCATTCATCCGGACCATAAATTCGGGTTGCTTTTTCCCCCGCAAAAACTTCCATCCATTGGATCTTTTTTTCACCACCGTAAGCTTTTGCGACCGCTGCGTCCACCACTTTGCGCATTACAGGTGTGATGTCGGCGCCGGTTCCGTCGCCCTCGATAAACGCAATGATGGGCTGGTCAGGGACGTTCAGCGATCCATCCTTTTTTACCGTGATTTTTTGGCCTTCGGCAGGGATCTGGATGTGTCGGTAGGTAGGCATGGAAGGCATTCTTTATCGGATACCGCGGGAATTCTAGTCGCAAAGATTTTTTGTGAACGCCTGCTCAACTTGAGCCATTCGATGGGTAGCCGACGAGCTGTTGCAGCACAATATCGCCATGAAAAATCTTTTGAAATTTTTGGCTTTTATCGGTGTATTCGCGTCGGCCTGCGCATATGCCCAAACGGACAAGCCGCAAACCGGACTACCCCGAATCATGCTCACGGCAGGTTTCTACCAAATCGACACCGAATTGGCTCTGACACCCGAGCAACATGCAATCGGGCTCATGTTCCGTACGGAAATGCCACAGCAAAACGGCATGTTGTTCGTGTTTACCAGCCCGAGTCAACAGTGCTTCTGGATGAAAAACACCATACTGCCACTGACGGCAGCCTTCATCGCCGATGACGGCACCATCGTCAATCTGGAAGATATGAAGCCCCAAACCACGGTCTCGCACTGCTCCACCAAACCGGTGCGTTTTGTGTTGGAAATGAACCAGGGCTGGTTTGCCCGCAAAGGCATCAAAGCCGGTGCCAAATTGGGTGGAAAGCCGTTCGAAAATTAAAAAACCGACCAAGTGGTCGGTTTTTTGGGTGCTTAAAGTTCAGAAGTCAGTGCTTCGGATCACGCAAAGTTGGCTTGGGCAAACTCCCAGTTCACCAATTTGTCCAGGAACGTCTCAACAAACTTGGGACGCAGGTTACGGTAGTCGATGTAGTAGGCATGCTCCCATACGTCCACTGTCAACAGCGCCTTGTCGGCCGTTGTCAAAGGGGTGCCTGCTGCGCCGGTGTTGACAATGTCAACACTTCCATCCGGTTTTTTCACCAGCCAGGTCCAGCCGGAACCAAAGTTCCCGACGGCAGACTTGACAAAAGCCTCTTTGAAAGCGGCGTAGCTGCCCCACTTGGCGGTAATGGCGGTTGCCAGAGCACCGGAGGGTTCACCACCGCCAGCCGGTTTCATGCAGTTCCAGAAAAACGTGTGGTTCCAGATTTGAGCGGAATTGTTGTAAATGCCGCCGGTGGATTTTTTGATAATTTCTTCCAGGGTCAGGTTCTCGAATTCAGTGCCCTTTTGAAGATTATTCAGGTTAACAACATAGGCGTTATGGTGTTTGCCATGGTGATATTCCAACGTTTCCTTGGAGTAAGCAGGGGCCAATGCGTCGATGGCGTAGGGCAAGGCGGGCAGGGTATGTTCCATGAAATCCTCTGGTTTGGTTGCAAGAAAGGCGATTGATGGTTAGCGACGCGGTGGTTGTGGCGGCAATCGGCGGACTGGGAACGGTAATTGTTACCTTTGGCTCAATTATTGTTGCGTTGCTGAATCGCAACCAAAAGACGATGAACGGCCGCCTGACCGAGTTGCTCGAAGAAGCTCGTAAATCTTCGCGCGCGGAAGGCGTTAAGCAGGAGCATGATAGGGGAGAAAGACCGTCTTCGCAGTAATAGCAAAGGTCAAAAGTGAACATCCTTTTTGGCTGACGGTAGACTCTAATTGGGGGTGGTGATGTGTCGGAGATAAATTTCGGTGCTACCCAGGGACAGCAGCTTGCCACTTTGATGCGCGTGGTAAGCGATATGCACCGGGATCTCTACGGCAATGGCCAGAAAGGGCTTAAGGCCAAAGCGGAGGACTTTATGAATCAAGCCACAGGCGCAGTGCTTGAACAGGAGAAGCAACACGAACAGAACAGCCTAAAGCTGAATTGGATCCTCGCTATCTGTGCGGTCGGCACGCTCTTCCTAATGACGCTCGGGACGATCGTCACCATCGAGGTTACTTTTCGCAAGGCTTCTTCCGATCCTGCGCATATTTTCCATTCGCAACAACTTCCAGCGGTGTATGCTTTTAGGCAACAACCCCCCGAGGATGCGGGCAGCACGATTCCACCGCATTACTAAAGGAGCGTAGCCCATGCCTACAACTGCACCACCAAAACCAGATTCTCCCATCTCTCAACCCCCTCCACCGATCATGCCTCCCCCGCCCGGCCAGCCACCACCGACACAACCGACGCCTGCGACCGAGCCGAAGAAATGAACGAGATGGTTCGATCCTTCGCGGAGTGGTTTCGTTCTAAAAACATCACGAGCCACACGGTTGTGGCGCTTTTGATCGGCGCGGCCACTCTCATAACGACCGACGAGCAGGTGCGCGACTTGCTAATTCAAGCAACGATAGCGCACCCCAAGATTGCGTCTACAGCCATAACTGTGGCCGGGATCATTCTGAAGTACAGTCGCGATAGCTCGACCCGTGGTGCCG
>CAIOLZ010000297.1 GCA_903859265.1 uncultured beta proteobacterium | reverse complement strand
CGTTGCGAATGTCGCGCCGCTTGAGAGATTAGCTGCCATTTCCAGCACTTCGTCGTCACTGAGGCTGGCGAGTTCTTCCTTGCGGCCCGAACCGTTGTAAAGGGACTCCATGAACTGGCGCACTTCGGCCACTTTGGCCTCTGCCTGCAGCATGTCGCCAATGCGCTGACCCAGACCCTTTGCGGCCCAGCCCAGGTGCACTTCCAACACCTGACCAACGTTCATCCGGGACGGCACGCCCAAGGGGTTGAGCACGATGTCGCAGGGGGTTCCGTCGGCCATGTAGGGCATGTCTTCGACCGGAACGATCTTGGAGACCACACCCTTGTTACCGTGGCGTCCGGCCATCTTGTCACCGGGTTGCAGGCGGCGTTTGACGGCGATATAGACCTTGACCATCTTCAGCACGCCAGCGGGCAACTCGTCGCCTTGCGTGAGCTTCTTGCGCTTTTCTTCGAAGGCCAGATCGAAGCTGTGGCGGGTTTGTTCCAGAGAGTTTTTGATGCTCTCGAGTTGGCTCGCCACCTCTTCGTCGGCCGGACGGATGTCGAACCAGTGGAACTTCTCGACCGAGGCCAGATAGGCCTTGTCGATTTTGGTTCCCTTGGGCAACTTGTTGGGTCCACCGTTGGCAGCCTTGCCATCGAGCAATTTGGCGATACGGTCGAACGCATCCGCTTCAACAATACGAATCTGGTCGTTCAGGTCGAGGCGGAAGCGCTTGAGTTCGTCATCAATAATTTGCTGCGCACGCTTGTCACGGGTGATGCCTTCGCGTGTGAAAACCTGCACGTCGATCACGGTGCCGGAGCTTCCTTGATCCACGCGCAACGAGGTGTCTTTCACGTCGCTGGCTTTCTCGCCGAAGATGGCACGTAACAGCTTTTCTTCCGGGGTCAGCGTGGTTTCACCCTTGGGCGTTACCTTGCCGACCAGCGTATCGCCGGGGAGCACTTCTGCGCCCACGTAAATGATGCCGGACTCGTCCAGGCGGTTGAGTTGCTGCTCGCTCAGGTTCGGAATATCGCGGGTAATTTCTTCTGCGCCCAACTTGGTGTCACGCGCCATCACAACCAGCTCTTCGATATGGATCGAGGTGTAGCGGTCTTCAGCCACGACGCGCTCGCTGATCAAAATCGAGTCTTCAAAGTTGTAGCCATTCCAGGGCATGAAAGCCACCAGCATGTTCTGGCCCAAAGCGAGTTCGCCCAGATCGGTTGACGCACCGTCGGCAATCACATCGCCTTTGGCCAGCTTGTCACCGCGCTTGACGATGGGGCGCTGGTGAATGTTGGTGTTCTGGTTGGAACGCTGGTACTTGATCAGGTTGTAGATGTCCACACCGACCTCACCGGCTTGCGCTTCCGCGTCGTTCACACGGATCACAACACGGGTTGCATCCACGTAGTCCACCACGCCGCCGCGGGTAGCGGTGACCACGGTGCCCGAGTCAACCGCCGACACGCGCTCAATACCGGTTCCGACAAACGCCTTTTCAGGACGCAGAACGGGCACCGCCTGACGTTGCATGTTGGCGCCCATCAAGGCGCGGTTCGCGTCGTCGTGCTCGAGGAAAGGCACCAGGGATGCCGCAACCGACACGATCTGCGCCGGCGACACGTCCATGTACTGCACGCGTTCCGCACTAACCATGATGGACTCGCCCTTTTCGCGGGCGGAGACCAAATCGCCGGTGAGCACACCGTCCTTGTCCAGCGCCGCATTGGCCTGGGCGATCACGTACTTGCCTTCTTCGATAGCCGACAAATAGTCGATGTCAGAGGTGACCTTGCTGTCCACCACGCGGCGATACGGGGTTTCGATAAAACCGTACTCGTTGAGGCGGGCATACAAAGCCAGCGAGTTGATCAGACCGATGTTCGGGCCTTCCGGCGTTTCAATCGGGCACACGCGACCATAGTGGGTCACATGCACGTCACGCACTTCGAAGCCTGCGCGCTCACGGGTCAAACCACCCGGGCCAAGGGCCGATACACGGCGCTTGTGGGTGATCTCGGACAAGGGATTGGTCTGGTCCATGAACTGCGAGAGTTGCGACGCACCAAAGAACTCTTTCAGGGCCGCAGAAATCGGTTTGCTGTTGATGAGGTCATGGGGCATCAGCGGCTCTTGTTCAGCCTGACCCAAGCGCTCTTTGACGGCTTTTTCAATCCGCGCCAAACCGGTGCGGTACTGGTTTTCTGCCAGCTCACCAACGCAGCGTACGCGGCGATTGCCAAGGTGGTCGATGTCATCGACGTCACCACGGCCATTGCGCAAGTCCACCAGAATCTTGACCACGGCCAAAATGTCTTCGTTGGTCAGCACCATGGGACCGGTCGATTCGGCGCGGCCCATTTTGGCGTTGAACTTCATGCGTCCGACCCGCGACAAATCGTAGGTGTCCGGGTTGTAGAACAAACGCTGGAACAGCGCCTGCACCGCGTCTTCGGTCGGCGGCTCGCCGGGGCGCATCATGCGGTAGATGGCTACGCGCGCTGCGAATTCGTCGGCGGTTTCGTCGGTCCGCAAAGTTTGCGAAATGTACGCACCCTGGTCGAGTTCGTTGGTGTAAATGCAGGCCAGCTCCTGAATGCCGGCGGAGCGCATCTTCTTGAGCAGCGCGTCTGTCAACTCTTCATTGGCCTTGGCAACAATCTCGCCAGTGTCGGCATCCACCACATTGCGGGCAACGATACGGCCAATCAGGAAATCTTCCGGCACGCTGATGTGCGTGGTACCCGATTGCTCAAGTTCGCGGGTGTGGCGTGCGGTCACGCGCTTGTCCTTGGCGACAACGACTTTACCGCTCTTGTCGGTCAGGTCAAAGCGCGCCACTTCTCCGCGCAAACGCTCGGCCACAAACTCCATTTGCGCGCCACTGTCCATCAGGCGGAAGTTGTCGTTCACGAAGAAGTTCG
>CAIOLZ010000296.1 GCA_903859265.1 uncultured beta proteobacterium | reverse complement strand
GGTGCTGAACGCATTACCGGCACTGGACAGATAAGCACCGGTGATGGCCTTGCTGATCGCAGCGAATGTGCTGGGCAGCGTGTCAATCTGTTCGAGTCCGCCGGAGATGCCCCGCATGCCATCCACGCGAAATGTTGGCGCGGCACCCGTCATGGCGTACACGCCCAACACATTTCCTACGCGATCGGTCACCGCCACAGTGGCAAGCAGACCATTGGCCTGCGCTGCCACGACAGTCTGGGCGAGGATGCGTTCCACATCGGCTGCACTCAGGAAGTCCTGCGCGCAGGAAGCACCGCAGTCGGCCACGGCAGCCGTGCCTGAATCCTCAGCGGATCCGCAGGCTGCCAGCACCAACATGCACGTGCACGCCATGGCGCGCGTGAACCAAGCCGGCACTGCACAATCAAAACTCATGGTGCGACCTTTCCAGCGCTGGCGTCTTTCAGGAGGGGATGCTGCACGGGAGCGTGAAATCCATGGCAGCTGTCGCAACTACTGAGCACCTTGTTGCCGGATGGTTTGCTGCCGGTATGGCAGTCGCGACAGGAGTCAATATCAGGAATCAGAATGTCCGCAGCATTTTTGGATGTGGCTGCCGCATGGCATGTATCGCAAGCCGCGCTAGCGTGCTGAAGGTGGGAGAACCTTGACTTGGGCAGCCATTGATGGGTGTAGGCCACGGGAGCTACCAGCCAGCTTCCTGCATCGGGTTTGGGGGTAATCTGGTGACAGGTCAGACACACGCCCTTGGGACTCTCAAACATCTGGATCAGTGAAGCCTGCGTTTGCTCTTGAATCCAGCGACGCGCCGGAATCAATTGCGCTGGTATCTGCGCATCCACCGGACGTTGAAGCAAGGTGTTCACCGTGGTGAGCTGTGCCGGATAACGATCCAACGCAAGACCGGCATACATTTCGCGCACCGCCACGGCCACATCCGCAGGCTTGCCGTGAGGCACCTGGCGCTCAGGGGCTTGCGGGCTTACCGCGAGGCGGTGGCAGCCCTGGCAGTTCTTTTCCATGCTGACGGGCTCAAATCCATCGCCTGCGGCATTGGGGATATGGCAGTTGGCGCACTCCAGCACCACCCGCCCCCGCTTGGCCGGGTCTCCGGCAGGACTCTCAATACCGGCTTTGGCCAGATGCACGTCATGCGGAAATTTCAAGCCGTTGGGATACTGGAGTGCGGGCGTTTGGGCCACCCGTTTAATGGTCGGATGGCTTGCCAGCGCACCATCAGGCTGCACCATAGACAATTTGAACGCCGGATGCTTGTCGGCAAAGTCAGCAATATCGTCGAGCATTGATTTGGCGGCAAATCGCCTAATATCGTCATGGCACTGGACGCATCCAATGGCGTCTGCTTTTTTCATGCCCGCCACGCCTTGGTGGTCTTTGTGGCATGTCGCGCAGCGCTGGCCTTTGAAAGCTTCGTGCTGCAGGCCTTTGTCGGCAATGTGCTCGCCCACAGTGGTGTGACAGGCCAGGCAACTCGCATCGCGCACACGCTCGAACGGCCGGTCATGGCACAGGCGGCATTGGCTGCCGAAGTTCTGGTGCGCTGAAGAAATCGGTCCCGGATTCCAGAACGCGTCAAGCCGGGGCGGTCCCGCAGTGCGCAACGCAGCCTGCGTCACGGCCATCGGGGACTGTGGCGCTGCAAGGTGCACGTGCAACGGCGTGTACACGGTTCGCAGAGGCAACACACCACAAAAAACAATCACCATCAAAGACAAACTCCAGGCCAGCAAGCGGCGCGTGAAAAACCGTGTCCAGCCGGTATGGATTAAATCCTGCGGCGATGCTGCCGGTGCCGCCGCCTTGTTGTCCGGTTGCCCGTAACTCAGCGTAATGCTGGCAGTCGCATGTTCAGCACCATCGGACAAAGCGTCCACACGAAACTCATAGGGGCCAATCACAATCAGTTGCCCCGCCTCCAGCTGAAATTTGCTTTGCAGCTTCTGCTCAAGATAAACCGGCCCGCTGGCTTGCAAATACAAATGGCCATCTTCGGCTCGATAGATGCTGGCATGGTCGAGCCGAATGGAGGCGTCCGGAATATAGATTTTGCAGGAGGTGGCACGCCCAAAAGACAGCGTCTCCCCGGTCACGGAGCGCCCCGCTCTCACACCGGCGGCGGCGCCATCGGCGCCGGCCAGCTCTATGAGTTTGCAGCGAATCATGGCGCACCTACCAGTAGGTGAAAACAGCGACAATGTGCGCCATCAACGCAAACAGCAAAGCAACCGACATCGGTACATGCCACAGCAGCCAGCGCCTGAGCTGCGCCAGTGATTGCAATTCGCGGCGTACACTTTGCACCGCGGCAAGGCGACTGACCATCAGCGTGAAGACTTCGCGCGCCAAACGAGCCTTTTCATCCGTGAGCTTGCCCGCCAGCACTTGCATCCGCTCAACGGCGATCTGGGTCGGGCACGGGCGCAGGCTCCGTGGCAGTACTTCGTCAAATAGAGAACCTGTCATGCGCGTGTCACGCGCTGCCGCAAGTACCAGCGCATTGACCTCATCGGACAATGGAAGCGCCGCTTTGCGCGCTTGCAAATCAATGGTTTGAATTTGACCGAGCAGGCTCTTCAAGCTGTCGTCACCCATTTTTTCAGTCATGGCGGTGGGGACCCGCACATAGTTGAGCACGCCATAAATGCCGCTGATCACCACGATGCTCAGCAAGAACAGCGTAAGGGTGTGCAGGTTCAGGCCCATCTCGAAACCACTGTGCAGAAACGCGATCACCAACGTCGCCAATCCCAGATAAACATGGGCGGATACCCAGCCCTGCAGACTGGAGTGTGATGCGCGGTAGCGACGCTTGCGAATACCAAGCCACAGCAGCCAGACAATCAGCACTGAAGCAATGGCACCCAGTGTGTAGCCCATGGGGGTACCACCATAGCCGAGGCCGCCGGGCGTTGCAAAGTAAACGTTGCGATGCCAGATGTACGAAGCGCCCAGAACCAGCAACAGCACAAAAGAAAGTTTCAAATAGCGGTAGCGTTTGAACTTCAAAAAACTTTGGTGTCGGATACTCACGCCTGTCCTCGACTCGCTGTTATCAGGAACGACTGGTTATATATGGGTGTTGGTACTGAGAATACGGTATTTGCTGAAATTCATCAGCATTTTTGACGAATCCTGACTAACCCGAACGCAACAATTACGGACCATGTCGTTTTAGAGGTTGCGCGACGCCCGCCGTGCACGGTCAGTGCCGGACGCTCGAGGGTGAATACGCAGGCCGATGCGCTGTGGGGCACGCTTAGTTCAAAGAGCGATGCCGAGTAAAACCGGTGCTGGTCCGGTGTGGCCGGCACCTGCAGTCACGTTGGTGCGCCGCCCTAATCCCTTGGTCTCATCGAAGGAATCTGGGGGCTCACACTGGACTTCGCACATGACCAGTGTGTTGCCAGAGTTGGGAGTGTTCAAGACCTGGGCTGAACGGACTCCCACTCCAATACCACCCAATGGCTTGGCGCACGATTCACCGAAACGATTGCTGTCCTACCGTCGTAGCGTTCCACCGAAAGCTCGCAAATCTGGCCCAGGCTACAAACAGCGCAATATCCGGGTGAGCCAATAAGGCCTCCACAGAATTAAATTGTCTGGCCAACTCAGTTTCCGTGAAGAGTGCGTGAATCTGGCGATGGCATATCCGGTGCAGGTACTCTGTATGTCTGCCGCCCTTGGACTTGGGTACCAGGTGATGGGCATCGCGCTGACTTCGGGGAATTTTGCGGTTGCACAGCGGACACATGAGATCCACTGGCGCGTCCGCAACCCGTTCCTGCTGGAGTAAGCGCCTGATACGACCCATGACGAATGAATAAATCTTTCGCTCTTTCAGAGTAATTCAAACCCATCCCTGCTTCCATAGCGAAGCGTCACGCAGGTCGCGCCATTGGATCCTGATTTGCTTCCTGGAGAAGACGGCCTCCAGATCAATCCACTGAACTGCTGATTCAGGCAATTCCGGCTGAATCACTTTGGCGACGAGAAAGTGTTTGTCTTTGGAAATGGGCCTGACCGCTGTCCATTTGGTGAGCAACAGCTTCTTCGGGTGCAGGGGGTTCATAGTAATTTCGACGTATGCCGCATTTGTATCGTAACGACGTGATCCTCGCTCGCGTCAGGTCATTGAGGCACCCGCCGAAATTTGGCACGATTCGTGATTCGAGCGTTTCGCCAAGCTACTGAATAAAATTCGATTGATGCAACACCCAGTCCGGCGAACCAGTTCTATGTATGCTGCTGTTGCGGCCGGCCCGTTTTCGGTCGGAGCCGTATGACCTGGTCCATATTGGCTCGCGACCCTGACGGCAACTTTGGTGTCGCGATTGCCAGCCGATTTTTTGCCGTGGGTTCACTGTGCATCCACACAAAAGCAGGAACGGGAGCGCTATCTACCCAGGCGCTGATGAATCCACTTTACGGCGTTGAAGGTTTGGCGCAATTAGCCACAGGTGCAAGCGCAGCTGACGTAGTGGCGCGGCTCACGCAGAAGGATGACGGTCAGGCACAGCGCCAGATCCATGTACTGCCAGCGAAAGGGCCAGGTGCCGCACACACGGGAGCCAACTGCGTAGGCTGGTGCGGTCATGCTCTGCATGACGACTTCACGATAGCGGGCAACATGCTTGTTGGCCCTGACGTGCTGACGGCGACGGCCGAGGCTTTTTTCGCCAACGCCGGGCAAACGTTGGCCCAGCGGCTGATCACGGCTATGCGGGCGGGTGAGGCAGCGGGCGGTGACAAGCGAGGCAAGCAGTCGGCGGCATTGCGCATCCAGGGTGCCGAAGACTACCCCGCATTGGACTTGCGCATCGACGACCACGAAGACCCGCTGGCAGAGTTGCAGCGACTGCACGATAAAAGCCTCGAACGCTTCCAGCCGTTCATCGAATGCCTGGCCACCCGAAAGCGGCCCGCAGGTGAATTGGACCGAAGCCGCATCGAAGCCCATATCGAGAGCTTCCAAGCCGCACTGCGAGCAAAAGGCTGACCAATGGTGTGTGGCCCGCCATGGATGCTGGCCGGGGCGTCAATGTTGCCAATGAATCACTCGCGTCCCCGCTTAGGCCGGGGGCGATTTAAATGCAAAAGCGAAATAGGCCGCGCCGCCAAGGCACACAAACGCAGCCCCGTAATTCCATGCGAATTTCTCTTTCAAAAAGAGAATAGCAAACACCAAAAATAGGGCCAGAGTAATTACTTCCTGAATAATCTTGAGTTGAAAGCCAGTGAACTCGCCAAATCCCAGTCTGTTCGCTGGCACGGCCAAACAATATTCAAACAGTGCAATCCCCCAAGACACTGCGATTGCCTGCCACAGGGGCCAATCATGGCCATATTTGAGGTGTCCGTACCATGCAAATGTCATGAATACGTTTGAAAGCAGCAGCAGAAGAATTGTGTTCATAAGAAATTGTTACCCCAACTCAATGGCCAATTCCGTGTGTGTGATTTGCAAACAGGAACTTCGACTCCCAGCCCAAGGCGGACTTGGCGGACGCAGCGTTCGGCCGCGGGCCTGCTCCGTTCGCACATCGCTGGTTGATGCGAATCCTATTTGGTAATAAAGTAAAGTTCGCAGTCACATTGCGTACTTTTTGGTATGGATTTTGTTTTGCGCTTGGGAAGAATGCTCTTGACCACCCAACTGGCCGTTGCAGCCAAGGGTCTTGCGAATCCCGAAAAGGAGCATGCTGCTGAAATGTACCCAGAGATCCTTTTCCCATGCCGCGAATCATCCGAGGGGGGCTCAGCGCGTGGTTTCCACTGACTATTCCGTCTTCCAGATTGAATATTTCAGGCGCATGCTGCTTCTGCCATTTCTGGATTTGGGAGTGACCGCAATCTTCATCATCGTCACTCGACGGCCTGAGATTATCCCTGTCGCCTTTATCAACTTCACGCTATTTGCCTCTGCGGTTATCACGTTTGCATGGTGGGTGTTCCGGCCAGTAGCACGTTTCCAGCGGACATCGCAAGACAAAGGCAGGGCCGCACTTGCCATTGAACGTCTGCCTGCCCGGAGTGCCTTTGCAGCGGCATTGCTGGTTATGGTGTTTAGCATCACCGCATCCTCACTTGGCGTATATACACCCGCGCACTCTGACCTTTCCAGATTCACCCCTATCGAGGTGGGTTTTGCCGTGGCTTTTTACGCGTGCATGTACGCAGCCCTGTATGGCTACTTCACCTTTTTTGCGGTGAACGACCTTTGCATTGAAATGCGCAGAGAGCTGCGCGACCAACTGCATTTTTCGTCAGGTCTTGCCCAAAGCGGTCAATTGCGGCCCAACATCCGGCAGGGAGGAATCGCACGCCGTCTGGGGGTGATTTTTCTGGTTGTTGGTGTACTCCCTGCATTTCTGCTGGGAATAGACCTGACGCTTTTAGCACCTATGCGCGCCGCGCAGGGCCTTACGGTAGGCAATGTCATCGCGCTAGATATGCTGGCATCGCTCTACGTCGTGTTCGCATCAATGTACTTTGTGAGCCGAAGCCTATTGGCTCCCATACTCGAACTATTTAATGCCCAGGAGGCGGTCAGGGGTGGCGACCTGAGACACAAGGCTGCCGTGCTGACTACCGATGAACTCGGCGCAGTCACAGCGCGATTCAACGTGATGGTCGATGCACTGCGCGAGCGTGCGGTCATGCAAGAAGTCCTGCAACGATACCTCAGTCCGGTCGTAGCAACTGAACTCATTGCCTCTGGAGGACTCATTACATCCCGCTCGGTCGAGGCGACCGTGATGTTCACGGACATAGAGGGTTTCACAAGTCTGTCCGAAACGCTTACTCCACAGGAAACCGTCAATCTGCTGAACGCATACTTTTCCTTACTGACAGATGTCATTCATAGCGAAGGAGGTATGGTCAATAATTTCATTGGCGATGCGGTCGTTGCGGTCTTCAATGTGCCAAGTGGATTGCCCGATCATGCGTACGCAGCCGTACGCGCTGCTATAGCCATTCAGCGAAGACTTTCAGTTCACCAATTCAACTTGGGAAATGAACGGCTCATCAAGCTACCCACACGAATCGGAATCAACACCGGGCCCGTGTGCGCAGGATCCATAGGCGCCACCGACCGCTTGGGCTACACCATATACGGTGATGCCGTGAACCTAGCTGCTCGCATTGAAGCGCTGAACAAGCGATTCAACACACGCATTCTTGTATCAGCGGCGACCAAAAATCTGTCAACAATCCAGGGCTGCGAGGCACAGTTTTTATCACTACCCCGCACGACGGTAGCCGGGCGCCTGGAGCCAGTGGATATTTTTGCAATTCACTTGCTGGACTCGGACAGCACCTCGAGGGGCCAACTGAACTAGAGCCGGGATAACTGGCATCGTGATGCATTCAACCCCATTAAAAAAATGACGGGCCGCCTTGGATGGGGCGGTTGCGGCATATTCGGATTTTTCTTTGTTTCTTTATTGAAATCTCATCTGTAAAAAGGGGCTCCAAATGGCGTTTCTCTCTGCGCTGCTGCTGATTGCCGTGTGCGTGCTCGTGTTTATCCAGTTGAACCCCGACACCGCATCTCGCTGGGGTCTGGCTTTGGAGCGTAGTCGCAGCGGGCTGGTCTTGAAGTCACAAAGGATTGCGGGCTTTGACATCCCCTACCTGGAAGGAGGCCACGGCGACGTGCTCGTGCTGGTGCACGGCTTTGGCGGAGATAAG
>CAIOLZ010000295.1 GCA_903859265.1 uncultured beta proteobacterium | reverse complement strand
GGAAAGGTGTTTGTCGAATACCTGTCGCCGCTCAAGCGCAACCGCATCAAGACCAAGATGCTCAAGGCCCGGCGTGAGGAATCGCGTTGAGCGTTGCTCGAGCGGACCGACCCTTGCGTCTTATTTTTGCGGGAACGCCGGAATTTGCACGCGTCGCGTTGGTGCGTCTGCGCGACGCGGGCCACACCATTTCGCTCGTATTGACGCAGCCGGACCGACCCGCCGGACGCGGCATGAAGTTGCAGGCTTCTCCGGTTAAAACGCAAGCGCTTGAATTCGGTATTGCCGTGGCGCAACCGCGCAGTTTGCGCCTGGACGGCAAGTACCCCGAAGACGCGGCACTGGCGCAACAGCAAATCGAAAGTGCCAATGCAGACGCCATGGTGGTCGCCGCCTACGGTTTGCTATTGCCGCAATGGGTTCTGGATGCCATGCAAGCACGCGGCTTGGGCTGCCTCAATATCCACGCTTCTTTGTTGCCGCGCTGGCGCGGCGCGGCGCCTATCCATCGCGCCATTCTGGCAGGTGACCCAATCACCGGCGTGACCATCATGCAAATGGATGCCGGTCTGGATACGGGTGACATGCTGATGGCAAAAAGCATCCCCATCCTGCCGCAGGACAGCACCGCCACCCTGCACGACAAAGTCGCTGATTTGGGAGCGGATCTGGTAGTTGATGTGTTGCGACTGGCAAGCTGCGGTGGATTGCATCCGGTAAAGCAGCCGCAAGTGGGCATTACGTATGCCCACAAAATCGAAAAATCCGAGGCGCCGCTTGACTGGCAACTCGACGCGCAGGCGCTTTCCCGATGCATCCGGGCGTTCGATCCATTTCCGGGTGCTACAGCAAGCTTGGCCGTGCCGCAGGCGGGACCATCCGGGCCTGTAGAAACCATCAAGGTTTGGCGTGCCCAGGCCATTGCCCTGCCTGTCACGTCTGCACAACGCGCTGCGCCGGGCACCGTGCTCTCGGTGAGCCCGCTGGGCGTTGACGTTGCCACTGGCGCAGCCGGTGGAAGTTCTTCTTCACTTGACGCGCTGCGCATTTTGGAGCTCCAGCGCGCGGGCGGAAAGCGCCTTGCGGCAGCTGACTTTTTGCAGGGCTTTCCAATTTGCGCAGGAATGCGTTTTGTGTCCACTAACGGCGGCTTGCGCAAGCCGTCCTGATCCAGGCAGTTCATCATGTTTTTTTTGCGCGCCAACTACCAGCATCCGGCATTTCGCGTGGGCTTTGTCGAGATGGGCCATGTCGCCCTTGGCATTGCCGCCTGGGGTCTGATGACGGGTGTCGCCATGGGCAAGTCGGGTATGGGGACGTATGAGGCGCTTTTCATGGCGCTGCTGGTGTTTGCAGGGAGTTCGCAGCTGGCAGCCATTCCCTTGATGCTGGCTGGCGCGCCTGTATGGGTGATTTGGGCGACCGCGTTTTGTGTGAATTTGCGTTTCGTGGTGTTCAGCGTCCACATGCGGCCCTACGTCATGCACCTGCCGCGCTGGCAGCGTTTGATTGCCGGCTATCTGACTGGGGATTTGACCTATGTCCTGTTTGTAAAGCGCTACCACAGCCCTGCAACAGATGAAGCTGGACGGCGGGAGCAAATGGCTTATCTGGCGGGTAACGGCGGCATCAACTGGTTCGCCTGGACCAGCAGCAGCGTGATTGGCGTGGCTCTGGCGAACTTCATTCCGAGGCAATGGGGCCTCGGCTTTGCAGGCATTCTGGCCCTGGTCGGAATGCTCTGTTCGTTGGCTTCAACCAAACTGCGCTGGGTTTCGGCAGGTGTGGCGGCTGTGGCTGGTCTGGCTACTTTTGCGTTGCCCTTGAAGCTCAATATTCTGGTGGCGATTGTCGCTGCGGTCGCAACCTGCTTGTTGCTCGAAAAAATCGTCCGGCGTGAAGGTGGCAAACATGTTCAGTAAAACTTTTGATGGGTGGGGAATGTTCACGATTGCCGGACTTGTGTGCGTGACTTTTATTTCCCGGTCCTTCTTTTTCCTGACCGAAAAAAACTGGAGTCTGCCGCACTGGGCCCAACGCGGTCTTCAATATGCACCCATTGCTGCGCTTTCAGCGGTAATCGCGCCCGAGGTTTTTATGGCGAATGCCGAGTTGATTCATACGTTGGCGGACGCCCGGCTGTGCGCCGCACTGGCAGGTGTTGGCTATTTTTTTTGGCGCCGCGGTGCCGGGCAAGCGGTGTTGGGCACCATTGTTTCGGGTATGGCGGTGTATCTCCCGCTGCACGTGGGTTTGGGTTGGTAGTGGGTTGAACTTAAAATCGACGACCCTGTTGTCGAAAGTTTCCCATGAATGTAATTCGCTTTTCTGATCTTTGTGCCCGAGGCGATGTGGCCGGTAAGCGGGTTTTCATCCGCGCAGACCTCAATGTGCCGCAGGATGACGCTGGAAACATC
>CAIOLZ010000294.1 GCA_903859265.1 uncultured beta proteobacterium | reverse complement strand
CGCTCATCAAAGACCTGGTAGTTGGGCAGCTCACGCTTGAAATAGCGCGCCACGACGCGGCCTTCGCAGAGCACAGAAGCAGCGTTGTACCGGGCAGACGTGGCTACCGATTTCGAGCGGTGGTCGTCTCCAGTGGGATGTCCCACCACGACCGACAATCCTTTTAACCCGGATAACTGCAATGCCACCTGTTTCACGGCATCATCGCAGGCACGGATGAAGGACGTCCGCAGGAACAGGTCTTCAGCGGCATAACCACAAATGGACAATTCCGGTGTCAACACCAACCTCGCACCATTCGCATACCCTTGGGCGGCAGCGTCAACGATTTTCTTCGTGTTTCCCGGCAGATCACCGACACAAAGGTTCAATTGAGCAATGCAAATTTTGAGGGTCATGAAACACGGGAGTATGGATGTGAGCCGCCTGACATCCGACGACAAAAAACGTATTCAAACACGATGACGGATTATGTCATTCGGGTCGAGACGTCGCCGCACGCGGTGAATGCGCAGGCATGGGATGCATTGCTTGCAATACAGCCCAGCGGCACCCCGTTCATGCGCCACGCCTACCTGAGCGCGTTGCATGACAGCGGCTCTGCGACTGCCTTGACCGGCTGGTCTGCCCATTTCATTACCTTGACGGACAGCCAGGGCCTGGCGGCCGCCTGCGTGGTGTACCTCAAAGACCATTCCTACGGCGAATACGTGTTCGACTGGGCCTGGGCGAGCGCCTACCAGCAGCATGGCGTTCCCTACTACCCAAAAGCCGTGGTGGCCGTGCCATTTACACCGGTGCCTGGGGCGCGCTTGCTCGCCAGAACTGCATCTGCACGGGAAGCGCTGATCCAAGCACTGATCACATGGTGCGGGCAGCGTGGCATGTCTTCCCTGCATGTACTGTTCGCCGATGAAGCGGATACCACTGCATGCGAATCTGCCGGATTAATGCTGCGCCACACCGTGCAATTTCACTGGAAAAACACGGCCGAAAAATATTCGGATTTCGACCAGTTTTTAATGTCGCTGGCGCAGGAGAAGCGCAAAAAAATTCGCCAAGAGCGGCGCAAAGTCATGGAAGCAGGCGTCACGTTTTCGCCATTGCGGGGCGCGGACATCACCCCATCGGACTGGGATTTTTTTTACCGCTGTTACGAGCGCACCTACCTCGAACACGGCAACGCGCCTTATCTGAGCCGGGACTTTTTTGCCCGGATGTCCACCACCATGCCGGAAAACTGGCTGCTCTTCATTGCAAAGCGGGACGGAAAACGGATTGCGTCAAGTCTCATCGGCATCAGCACCAACGAGGCCAATGGCGCAAGCGGCGTGGCCTATGGACGTTACTGGGGCGCGCTGGAACGCGTGGACTGCCTGCACTTCGAAGCCTGTTACTACCAGCCCCTGCAATGGTGCATCGCACATGGTTTTGACCGGTTTGAAGGCGGAGCGCAAGGCGAACACAAAATGGCCCGCGCCCTAATGCCGGTTAAGACGACAAGTGCCCACTGGCTGGCGCATCCGGCATTTGCCGATGCTGTCGCGCGCTTTCTGGAACGTGAAGACCAAGGCATTGCACGCTACATGGATGACCTGACAGAGCGCAACCCATTCCGCAAATCGGTCACCTGATTTCGAAAAGCGTGCTCAGGGACGCTCGGCGTACCGGGCGCGGGGATTAATAGGCGATTCCAAGCTCCGCGTTGCCCATCAGTGTCTCCACGTTCATCACGATCAGTGTGCGCTCGGCCAATTTGACCAGGCCCAGGATGAAGCGTGAATCGACCGAAGCATCGAACTGCGGCGCGGGTTTGATTTCCTCGGCCGAGAGCGTCACGACATCCGACACCCCGTCAACCACCGCACCCACCACGCTGCCGTGAATATTGAGGATGATGACCACCGTGAACTCGGTGTACTCCACGGTCGCGATGTTGAGTTTGAGTCGCAGATCAGCGATTGGAACAATCACACCGCGCAAATTGATAACGCCCTTGACAAAACTCGGCGAGTTGACCATGCGGGTCGGTTCCTCGAAAGAGCGGATTTCCTGCACCCGCAAAATGTCTATGGCGTACTCTTCTCCACCCAATCGCAGCGTGAGGTATTGACCTCCATGGGCCAATGGCCCGGACGGTGTTTGGGCGTCCGGCCCTGCGGGCGCTAACCGATTCATTGCTTGCATCAGGTACTCCTTGAATGCGCGGGCTCAATGGTGTGACGAACCTCGGACCTGATTATGAGGTCTTGACAGGTGTCAAGCCTTCGCTTTCTCGTAGTTTGCGATGCCATCCAAAATCTCCTGGCGCGCCGATTCCGGACCTTCCCAGCCCAAAATCTTGACCCATTTGCCGGCTTCAAGGTCCTTGTAATGCTCAAAAAAGTGGGCGATTGTTTTCAGGCGCAAGGGGTTGAGGTCTTCGGGCTTTTGCCATTGGGTGTAGAGGGACAGAATCTTGTCGGTTGGCACGGCCAGCACTTTGCCGTCCTGACCGGCCTCGTCTTCCATTTTCAGAATACCGATGGCGCGACAAGTCACCACCACGCCCGGGATCAATGGAACCGGGGTGATCACCAGCACGTCCACCGGGTCTCCGTCACCGGAAATCGTCTTGGGCACATAGCCGTAATTGGTCGGATAGTGCATGGCCGTGCTCATGAACCGGTCAACAAAAATGGCGCCCGTCTCTTTATCGACCTCGTACTTGACAGGGTCGGCATTCATCGGAATTTCAATGATGACGTTAAATGCATCGGGCACTTTGCTGCCGGGAGTGACGTTATCGAGGGACATGAAAAATATCTTTGGTAATGGTTGAAGAATGCGAACTCGGGATTAACCCGCATTTTACTGACTTGGCCCTTTCGGTCGCCCGGAATGAAGGCGTTTTCAAGTTACATTTATTTCGTTGGCCAATCTTCTCCCGGCATTTCGATGTGCGTGGAGCAACGAGGAAGCAACGCAGCGGGGGTAACGCTCGCGTTGCACCCCTTTTTGCGACGCAATATGAAGGAGATTTTTATGGCGGGCAACTCGGCGCTTATCTTGGCGCTTGTTTGTGGCTTCATTGCCGTGGCTTACGGTGTATGGGCCCGGAGCTGGATTCTTTCTCAGGATGCGGGCAATGCCCGCATGCAGGAAATTGCAGCAGCGATCCAAACCGGCGCGGCAGCTTACCTTTCAAGGCAGTACAGGACCATTGCCGTCGTTGGCGTGGTGCTGGCAATTTTGATTGCGGTTTTTCTTGACACACTGAGCGCAGCGGGCTTCGTCGTCGGTGCCGTGCTGTCAGGCGCTTGCGGATTTATCGGCATGAATGTTTCGGTTCGCGCCAATGTGCGCACCGCGCAGGCCGCAACCCGGGGAATTGGCCCGGCACTCGATGTCGCATTTCGTGGCGGCGCGATCACCGGCATGCTGGTGGTCGGCCTGGGTCTGCTGGGGGTTACCGCGTTTTACTGGTTTCTGGTGCCGGACGGCGCAGTAACCGCGGCAAAGCTCAACCCGTTGGTGGGATTTGCTTTCGGATCATCGCTGATTTCAATCTTTGCGCGACTCGGCGGAGGCATTTTTACCAAGGGCGCTGACGTTGGCGCGGACCTGGTTGGCAAGGTGGAGGCCGGTATTCCGGAGGACGACCCCCGCAATCCTGCCGTGATCGCCGACAACGTAGGCGACAACGTGGGCGATTGCGCCGGTATGGCGGCGGACTTGTTCGAGACCTATGCGGTAACACTGATTGCAACCATGGTGCTGGGTGCGCTGTTGCTGGGGGCGAACGGCTCCAACGCAGCGCTTTATCCGCTCGCACTGGGCGCAGTGTCCATCGTTGCTTCCATCATCGGCTGCTTTTTTGTACGCGCATCCCCCGGCATGAAGAACGTCATGCCCGCCTTGTACAAAGGCCTTGCAGTAGCCGGCGGTTTGTCCCTGGTGGCTTTCTACTTCGTCACGCAAAGCCTGTTTCCGGCGGCGCTGACCCAGGTCGATGGCCGCATCGTCACATCAGGAAGCCTGTTCGGCGCCTGCGCCGTAGGACTCATCCTGACCGGTGCACTGGTGTGGATTACCGAGTACTACACCGGTACCCAATACGCGCCAGTGCGCCACATTGCACAGGCTTCAACCACCGGGCACGGCACCAACATCATTGCTGGTCTCGGGGTTTCGATGCGCTCTACCGCGTGGCCGGTGATTTGTGTCTGCATCGCCATCTACAGCGCCTTCAGCATGGCCGGTCTTTACGGCATCGCGATTGCGGCAACCTCCATGCTGAGCATGGCCGGCATTGTGGTGGCGCTCGACGCCTACGGACCCATTACTGACAATGCCGGCGGCATTGCCGAAATGGCGGAGCTCCCGGCGAGTGTGCGTGAAATTACCGACCCACTCGATGCCGTGGGAAACACCACCAAGGCCGTCACCAAGGGCTATGCCATCGGCTCTGCCGGCCTGGCGGCACTGGTACTGTTTGCCGACTACACCCACAAACTTGAGGCTTACGGCAAGGTCATCACCTTCGACCTGAGCAACCCGATGGTCATCATCGGGCTGTTTATCGGTGGGCTGATTCCTTACCTGTTCGGCGCCATGGCGATGGAGGCCGTAGGCCGAGCCGCCGGCGCAGTGGTCGTTGAGGTACGTCGCCAGTTTCGGGACATCAAGGGCATCATGGACGGTTCCGGCAAACCGGAGTACGACACCGCGGTGGACATGCTGACCAGCGCTGCCATCAAAGAAATGATGATCCCCAGCCTGTTGCCCGTGGTGGTACCCATCGTGGTGGGCCTGGCGTTGGGCCCTGCGGCCCTCGGTGGCTTGTTGATGGGCACGATCGTGACCGGATTGTTTGTGGCGATCTCGATGTGTACCGGCGGCGGCGCCTGGGATAACGCCAAAAAATACATCGAAGACGGCAATTTCGGCGGCAAAGGGTCGGAAACGCACAAGGCAGCCGTCACCGGCGACACCGTGGGCGACCCCTACAAGGACACGGCGGGCCCGGCGGTTAATCCACTCATCAAGATCATCAATATCGTGGCACTGCTGATCGTGCCGCTGATGATGAGAATACACGGCGGCTGAAACTTCCGGCCCGGACAAGTCATCGCAGCGCATTATTTTGAAAATACTCGTCATCGATGACCATGCCCTGATTCGCGAAGGCCTGCGCCAGGTCCTGAAGGACCTGGCTGATAAGGTGGAAGTCCTGCAGGCCGGCAATTGCGTGCAAGCGTTTGCGCTGGCACAGATTCACGCTGATCTTGACCTGGTCGTGCTGGATTACCACCTGCCTGATTTGAGCGGACTCGATGCGCTTAACCTTTTTGGTGAGCGCCATCCTGAGATTCCCATCGTATTTTTGTCGGGCGCAGCCAGCACGCAATTGATGCGTGAGGCGTTGGAATCGGGTGCGGCCGGATTCATTACCAAATCGAGCCAGACGGACGCCATTCTGGAGGCCATCCGCCATGTACTGGAAGGCGGCGTTTATATGCCGGCGGAATTGCGTGTCGAAATGGCCCTGTCGGCCAAAGACGGGGCGCAAGTTCCGGTCACCAAAATGCCACTCACCCGGCGCCAGGAGCTGGTACTGGGCTGCTTGCTGGATGGCATGTCGAACAAGGAAATCAGCGATATTCTGAACGTCTCGGAGGAGACGATAAAGACCCATGTGACCGCCATATTGCG
>CAIOLZ010000293.1 GCA_903859265.1 uncultured beta proteobacterium | reverse complement strand
GGGATTGGAGTCCAGGTCCACCATATTGCCGGCTTCCTTGGCTGCCTGGGTACCGCTGTTCATTGCCACCGCAACGTCGGCCTGCGCCAGCGCCGGAGCGTCGTTGGTCCCGTCACCCGTCATGGCCACCAGCCGGCCTTCCGCCTGGTATTGGCGTATCAGGCGCAGCTTGTCTTCCGGGGTGGCTTCCGCCAGAAAGTCATCGACGCCGGCCTCGGCGGCGATGGCGGCGGCGGTGAGCTTGTTATCACCGGTAATCATCACCGTCTTGATGCCCATGCGGCGCAGCTCACCAAAGCGTTCTTTGATACCGGACTTGACAATATCTTTGAGCTCGACAATGCCAAGCACCTGCTTGCCATCGGCCACCGCCAGTGGAGTGCTGCCGCGGCGCGAGACATCATCGGATGCGCGCAGCACTTCGGCAGGAATGCTTCCTCCCAAGGATTCAACATGCCGACGCACCGCGTCCACCGCACCTTTGCGCAACTGCCGCACACTGCCATCGGGCAAGCTGACATCCATGCCGCTCATCCGTGTCTGGGCAGTGAAAGGAACTTCCACAAGAGTACCCGACAGCGGTGCTGTGCTGCCCACTTTTTGCGCCAGCACGACGATGCTGCGGCCCTCAGGTGTTTCGTCGGCAGTCGAGGCCTGCGCCGCACAGTTTGCAAGTTGGCCCTGCGATACACCGGGCGCCGGCAAAAACGACGAAGCCTGGCGATTGCCGTGGGTGATCGTGCCCGTTTTATCGAGCAACAAAACGTCCACGTCACCAGCAGCCTCGACTGCCCGGCCCGAGGTGGCAATGACGTTGGCTTGCATCATGCGGCTCATGCCTGCCACGCCAACTGCGGACAAAAGACCACCGATCGTGGTAGGAATCAGGCAGACCAGCAAGGCAACCAGCGCCGTGATAGTGACAGCGCTGCCAGCCTTCACCGCGCTCACGCTGAACAGCGAGTAGGGCAAAAGCGTCACGGTCACCACCAGGAACACAATGGTGAGTGCGACCAGCAAAATGGTCAACGCGATTTCGTTGGGCGTCTTCTGGCGCTTGGCACTCTCCACCATGCTGATCATGCGGTCGAGGAAAGTCTCGCCAGGGTTCACGCTCACGCGTACTACCAGCCAGTCAGACAGTACGCGGGTACCGCCTGTCACCGATGCAAAGTCACCGCCGGATTCGCGCACCACCGGCGCAGACTCGCCGGTAATGGCACTTTCATCGACAGTCGCTACGCCCTGTATGACGTCGCCGTCCATGGGAATCGTGTCGCCGGCTTCCACCAACACCACGTCGCCTTTGCGGAGGTTTTCGGCCTGCTCCGGCAGCCAGCTCGCGCCGTGCACCGGTTCCTTCAGCTTTTTGGCCCAGGTACTTTTCTTGAGGCCACGCAACGAAGCAGCCTGTGCCTTGCTGCGGCCTTCAGCCAGCGCTTCGGCAAAGTTCGCGAACAGCACGGTAAACCAGAGCCAGACGGACACGGCAATGATGAAGCCAAGCGGTGCTTCGCCGTGGCCATTTATCGCTTGGAAAGCGAGCAGGGTTGTCAAAATGCTGCCGATATAAACGACAAACATGACGGGGTTGCGCCACTGGACCCGCGGGTCGAGCTTGGCGAATGAGGACGCTATTGCCGGGCGCACCAGCGCCGGATCGAACAGGGTCAAAGTAGTTTCAGTTTTCATAAATAGGTTTCCTTGCAGAGGATAGCGCTCGGGCTTAATGGCCTGACCAGAGCATGAAATGCTCAACCACCGGGCCCAGTGCCAGTCCGGGCACATAGTTCAACAGACCAACCAGCAAAACCGTGCCAATCAGCAGCACCACAAACAGTGGACCGTGCGTAGGCAGCGTGCCCGCAGTGACCGGCAAGCGCTTTTTGGCAGCCAGTGCACCGGCGATTGCCAGCACGGGAACAATCACTCCAAAGCGGCCGAACCACATCACGACAGCCAGCAAAATGTTGTAGAAAGGCGTATTGGCGTTGAGGCCTGCGAAAGCACTGCCGTTGTTGTTGCCAGCGGAGGTCAACGCGTAAAAGATTTCAGAAAAACCATGCGCGCCAGGGTTGGATATACCGGCACGACCGGCATCCGTCATCACCGCGACTGCCGTTCCGGCAAGCACCAGAATGGGTGTTACCAAAATAGCCACCGAGGTGAGCTTCATTTCATGCGACTCGATCTTTTTGCCCAGATACTCGGGCGTACGACCGATCATCAGTCCGGCGATAAAAACTGCCAGCACCGCAAAAATCAGCATGCCGTAGAGACCCGTTCCGGTACCACCAAAGACGACCTCACCGAGCTGCATCATCACCATCGGCACCATGCCACCCAGAGGCGTCAATGAATCGTGCATGGTGTTTACCGCGCCACAAGAAGCAGACGTTGTAATCACGGTAAACAGACTGCTCGCGTTGATGCCAAAGCGGGCTTCCTTGCCCTCCATATTGCCCCCGGCCTGCAGCGTTGACGCGCTCTGGTCCACCCCCAGCGGACTCAATAGCGGGTTACCAGCCTGCTCTGCGGGCGTAATGACGATGACTGCCAGTGCAAACAGCACAGTCATGGCCGCCAATATGGCCCAACCCTGACGCCTGTCACCCACCCCGATTCCAAAGGTAAAACACAGGGCTGCAGGGATCAGAAAGATCGACAGCATCTGGACAAAATTGCTAAGGGCGGTCGGATTTTCGTAAGGGTGCGCCGAGTTGGCGTTCAGGAAACCGCCGCCATTGGTACCCAGCATCTTGATAGCTTCCTGGGATGCAATCGGGCCCATTGGCAAAGTTTGCTTGTCGGTTTGGGCGTCTTCGAGCACCGGCGCTCCCTTTGCATCCACCACGGGCTGCCCATCGGCTCCGACTTTGGGCTGCTGAAATTTCGTAATTTCCAGCGTTGTGACATCCTTGTATCCGTCAAAGTTCTGCAGCACGCCCTGGCCCACCAAAAATACGGCAAACACCAAAGAAATCGGAATGAGCAGCCACGCCGTGATCCGGGTCATATCGACCCAGAAATTGCCAATTCCGCCGGGGTTGGCGTCCCCCTCATTGGCCTTGCGCGACGCAAAACCCCGAATCAACGCAAACGCCACTGCGATACCGGTTGCCGCAGAGAAAAAGTTTTGAACTGCCAGCGCCAGCATCTGCGTGAGGTAGCTCATGGTTGCCTCTGGCGTGTAGCCTTGCCAATTGGTGTTGGTCACAAAACTCACCGCCGTGTTGAAAGACGAGTCAGGCGACACAGCCGCCATGGCGGCTGGATTCAAGGGCAACATGCCCTGCAAACGCTGAATCGCGTAAACCACCACCACACCGAGCAAACTGAAAGCCAGCAACGCATAGGAATATTCCGTCCATTTCATGGAGTGCGTTGGAGACGTTCCGGCAAGCCGGTAGAGAGGCGCTTCGACGCGACCCATCCAATGGGGCAAATTTCCGGAATTAATGCGGGCCATCCATTGGCCCAGCGGCCAGGACAAGGCCAACAAAACCACCAAATACAGGGCCAAAAGCCCCCATGCGGCGCTACTCATTAAAACTCCTCAGCGCGAAACAGCGCATAAATCAGATACACCAACAGCAAACCGGATACCACCGATCCGACGACATAAAAAAAGTCGGTGCTCATGAGCGGCCTCCCTGGGGCTTTTCAAGTTGCTTGAACCCGATAACCATCAAAACCATGGCAGCCCAAAACGCAATTGCGCCGGCTAAATACATGAAATCCATTTAGACCCTCTCTTTCCAAAAACTTGTACCGGAAGCTTATTGTTTAAGGCGTAAAAATGATGAAGGAAATTTAACCAAAGGTGTAAAAAAAGAATAAAAATATTATCAAGATCTGAGCGAACCCGATAAATTTTCAAAATATTTATGGGTTCAGTTCGTACATTTATAGATTTTTTATATCTGTGCAAGTACGATGACCGGGTACAAATGAAGCATGCAATATGCAATTCAAGCGCGGGACACACCGCAGCCGTTCAGCCTAATAAATATTGATCACAATGGCCTCTGACCTATTGCTGATTCTGGTAGCGCTGTTAGCAATGCTATTTCCGATGTTGTTGGCCTGGTGCATTACTGCATTACAGTGTCGCCACAAACCGGTCAAAAACAAAAAACGCCAGCCTTAAGACATCGTTATTGTTTTAACGACTTTTGATTTTCATGCGGTTTATTCTTGGGAACAGGCCGCTGATAATTTGCAAACAATAGCCTGCATAACAGGTAGTAGCCTGTGCCCATGAAACTGTCCAGTAGAAACCGGTCGAGCAATGTCAGGCTCAGAGCCTCAAAGGGTTCTGATAACAGACTGCCTATCAGGAGCGACACCGAAAAAAATAAAACTGCCCCTGTGCCTGTCGATAAAAAGCTCGGCTTGAGTTCCAGCTCGGTCTCGCAACCGCAACAAACGATTTTATCCTTGAATAATCTAAAATCAATTGCGCCGCTGCAGTGGGGACACCTGTGGGTGATCATGGGACAAGAGTATCAATATTTACTTCTTGTCCAAGAATAAGCAAGTCGCCGTAAAATTTTAACCAAATATTCTTCAGAAGCCGTAAAATTTTTATAAAATTTCGGGGATATTACTCCGGATTTTTTTATTTAAAAACTACAACATAACTTCAACTTTTAATTACTTTTTTATGTTGAGGCAATTAAGCTGGTGATGTTAGAAACTTTAAACATCACTATGGCCTATCTCAATGATTTGGAATTCCCCGGGGCATGTTTTTTTGATCAACGACACGCTCCACGCAAACCGGACTTTGTAGTATTGGATTTCAGCGTTCCGATACACCAAGCCTATATGGTCCGGTCGGCGGTCGCGAACTGTCGCGGGGTGGGAGTGCTCCGATGCATACCCAAACCCTGTGGCAGACAGGCGTGTCTGGAATTGCATTTTTCGCGCAACCAGATCAAAGAAGTCATGCATTGCCTGATTGAATGCGTTCCCAACGGGCAATTTGGCTGTGTTCGAACCTGGAAGGAAAACCTGGCCCTCCACCATCTGACCTGCGGCGATACTGAAACTTCGACGGGACTTGGTTGATGCGCTAGGCTCTCTTGGCTTTGCGCCGCCCCCGGCGCTGCAGGCCATAAATGATGGTGATTCCCAACGCCACCATGGCCCCGAATGCGATGACCAAACTGCCTAGCGGAACGCCCAGGGCAATCGCTCCTGAATAGGCAGCCAGCATCAGAAGCATGCCGCCGTTCTCGTTAAAGCCCTGCACCGCGATCGAGCGCCCGGCGGTTAGCAACGCGCAGCCACGGTGCTGCAACAAGGCATTCATGGGCACTACAAAATAGCCCGCCAGACCACCGACTACGACCAGCAAAACCGCGGCCCATGCCACATCGTGAATCACCAGCATGAGTGGAATCAGCAACCCGATCAAAATGCCCAGCGGCAGCACCCGCTCAGCCCGCACCAGTGCCACGAAGCGGCTCGCCAGCATGGCGCCGGCAATCACGCCAAGTGCCGTCACGCCTTGCAAATAGGCTGCCTGCGCAAGTGGCAGACCCAAGAACTCATGGGCCCAGCGCAGCACGATCAGTTGCAGCGTGGCGCCCACGCCCCACAGCAGCGTTGTCACAGTCATCGACAAACCGCCCAGCGGGTCACGCCACAGAATCCAGTTCTCGCGGATGAATTGTCGAAAGAGTTGCAGCGGATGGATCGAGTGGCGGGCATAGCGGGCTCCGCTATCTACCACCCCCACACTCAACACGGTCGATACGACATGCAAGACCAGCAACACCAGCATTCCCGCGACCAAGACCGTGTCGGACAAATCACCGAATTGCAACAATACAGGCATTTGCAACCGGGGCATGAGGGGGCTTACCAAAACGCCGCCCAAAACGGTGCCAAAAATCACCGCACACACGGTAATGCCCTCGAAAAAACCGTTGGCACGCACCAGGTCTTTTCCCGGCAAGAGCTCGGTAATCAAGCCATACTTGGCTGGTGCATAAATCGCAGCACCCAGACCGGCAATGCCGATGGCGACAACCGGATCGGTGCCTGACAGCAACAGCAGCATGGCCAGCACTTTGAGCCCATTGGCGACCACCATGACGCGTCCTTTGGGGAAGGCGTCAGCCAGCGGCCCCACAAATGGGGCCAGTACCACATAGAACAAGGTAAAGCTGATTTTCAATACGGGAATCAGCCAGCCTGCCGCGGCGAGTTCCATCACGCGGGCAATAGCCACAATCAAAAAGGCACTGTCGGCCAGCGTGGAAATGCATTGCACCGCCAGAATCCAAAAAAAAGCGCGGGGCATTGTGTAACGGTTTTTTCACAGAATGGTAACGATGCGCCGTATGCTGACCGGCAAATGTGAAGGCGCGATGACAGTCCCGGTCACCGGTGGCCCCGCCCCTAAAGAATCGCCGCTAAACCCTGCGCGAGTGCCGCAGCAGCGTCGCGCGTGAAAGCAGCTGCGGCGATGGCTTGCACCGCTTGCGCGGGCGAGAGACGGACAAATTCAGAGACTTCTCCATCGCGATTTTTCGGAATGCGTTGATCGCAAAGCTCCAGATTGAAGACATGAATGATTTCGTCATGCCAGCCCTCGGCCTCACGGCGCGAAGTGCGAATGGCACCGGCAGCCACGAGGGCGTCAGACGACAAACCGGTCAGGCCAGCCTCTTCTTCGAGCTCACGCAAGGCGCACTCCAGCACCGATTCGCCCGTGGGCAGGCCGCCCGCGGTGACGTTGTCGAGCATGCCCGGATCGGTCGCCTTGTTGAGCGAACGGCGCCCGCACCACAGATGGCCCTGCGGCGTGAAACCGTTGATATGAACCGCGTGGCTGAGCATTCCCAAAAACCGGAATCCGCTGCGCTCCACGCTTAAAAAATGGGGGGATTCAAGGCTGTCATCGGCGCGCTCCCACCAGCTAAAACGTTCGTTGCGCCAGCCCGTTATCAATGCCTGCGCGCGCGCCTGTTCCAACACTGCCTGCAACTGCGCACTGCGGGCTGGCTCGGATGCCTCGAAGGCATGCCAATGGCAGCGGCAGGAATCCAGGCTGAACGCATTTCCCCCCCACTGCGCAAGCCAAGCGGCCCGCGCTGGATGGAGATAGCCCATCGCCAGCGGACCGCACAGCCAGGGCTCCCATTGCGCTGGCGGTGCCTCACGCGCCACAGCGAGAACGCCCTTGAGGAACGATTTGTCATCGTTACCCAGTGCTTGCGAAAAAAGTTGGGGTGCGGTGGTCAAAGTCAGGGCTTCTCGCCCTGCAGGATACGCGCTTCGATCGCCTCAATGGCGTCCTGCAAATCCGCCACGGTACGTATCACGACATGCGCGCCCGCACTGCGCAAGGTTTGCC
>CAIOLZ010000292.1 GCA_903859265.1 uncultured beta proteobacterium | reverse complement strand
GACGCATTCGACAGTTGCAGCCACAATTTGATGCCTGACATCACCACCATCTTCGGGGAACCAAGCTGATGACGGAACAGCCTCGCAATCCCTTGCATGGCGTGACGCTGGAGGCAATCGTGACCGCCCTGGTAGCGTTCTATGGCTGGCCCGGATTGGCCGAGCGCATCCCGGTGCGCTGCTTCGCGCTGGACCCTAGCATCGGCTCGAGTTTGAAGTTTTTGCGCAAGACCCCATGGGCGCGTGAAAAAGTTGAAGGTCTCTATTTGTTCATGTTGCGTGAAGCGCGGCGCAACGCCGGGGCCGGCAACGGCGCATCAGCAGGGCATTGAACCACCGCATACGCCACTCGGCGTATTTGCGGCCCTGCCACAAATACCTAGCATCGGTCTGTCTGTTATCGAACCCTGTTCACGGGGGGAGCGGCAGCGAAATTGTTCAGTCCCAACCGCCCTACTTATTTGGAGAAGTCCATGCACAGCGTTAATTCACGCCGATTTACATTGAAGGCACTTACTGCTGCCGTTGCTCTGACCACTTTGACGGCCATTCCAGCATTCGCGGAAGACACGATCAAAGTGGGTGTTTTGCACAGCCTTTCCGGCACCATGGCCATTTCAGAATCCGTGTTGAAAGACACGGTTCTGATGGCCATTGACGAGATCAACGCCAAGGGTGGCGTGCTCGGCAAGAAGCTCGAACCCGTCGTGGTTGACCCTGCTTCCAACTGGCCTCTGTTTGCTGAAAAAACCAAGCAGTTGCTGGGCCAGGACAAAGTCGCTGTGATCTTTGGATGCTGGACCTCGGTGTCCCGCAAATCGGTATTGCCAGTGGTTGAAGAAATGAACGGCCTGCTGTTCTATCCGGTGCAGTACGAAGGCGAAGAGCTGTCCAAGAACGTGTTCTACACCGGTGCCGCTCCCAACCAGCAAGCCATTCCCGCCGTCGATTATTTGATGAGCAAAGAAGGCGGCGCCGCCAAGCGCTGGGTGTTGCTTGGTACCGACTATGTGTACCCCCGTACGACCAATAAAATCCTGCGCGCCTACCTGCACAGCAAGGGTGTGAAGGACGAGGACATTGACGAAAAGTACACGCCGTTTGGCCATTCCGATTACCAGACCATCGTGGCGGATATCAAGAAGTTCAGCGCGGGTGGCAAGACCGCCGTGGTGTCCACCATCAATGGTGACTCCAATGTTCCGTTCTACAAGGAACTCGGCAATGCCGGCCTGAAAGCCAAAGACGTGCCGGTGGTGGCGTTCTCGGTCGGTGAGCAGGAACTGCGCGGCGTCGATACCAAGCCGTTGGTGGGCCACCTTGCCGCCTGGAACTACTTCATGAGCATCAAGAACCCGACCAATACCGAGTTCATCAAGAAGTGGACTGCCTACGCCAAGGCCCACAACATTCCCGGAGACAAGGACAAGCCCCTGACCAATGACCCGATGGAGGCGACTTATATTGGTATCAATATGTGGAAGCAGGCAGTTGAGAAAGCCAAGTCCACCGATACCGACAAGGTGATTGCTGCCATGGCAGGTCAAACCTTCAAGGCACCCAGCGGCATCGTGAGCATGATGGATGAGAAGAACCACCACTTGCACAAATCGGTGTTCATTGGCGAAGTCAAGGCAGACGGTCAATTCAACGTGGTGTGGAAGACGCCAGCCCCGGTCAAGGCCAAGCCATGGTCTCCGTACATCGAAGGCAACGACAAGAAGCCTGATGAGCCTGTTGTGAAGTAATTGGCTTTGAGTTGGGTGCTGCGGTAGTTTGGGCCCTTTCGCGCTTGCGTGGTTTCTGGACTCAGGCCAGCGTGGTACTCAGCTCCGCGGCTGTCCCCCGGCCTTCGGCCTCCTCCTTTATGCCGCTGCGCTAAGCACCAAACCGTCCTGAGTCGGCCAGCACCGTGGTGCGCAATGTGTTTAGTCACGGAGCACCAACCATGTTTGGGGACTGGGGTGACGGGGTGGATGGTGCAGCGAAGTAAAGGAGGAGAGCCAGGCGCAGCCTGGCTCGGGGGACATGAGCGGAACCATCTGCCCCGTTGCCACGGTCCCTGCAAAGGAAGTTGGATGAGCCAAGGTAGTTGGCCCAAGACTTGCGAACAAACGAAAAGCAATAACCAAAGAAGCCATGCGAAAAATCCTAGTCATCGCCTCCTTGCTGCTGTCCGCCAGTGCCCACGCGCTCACCGCCGACGAAGCCAAAGCCATCGCGGTGGGAGAGGGGGATTCGCGGATTGAGGCACTGCGCGCAGCGGTTACCAAGCCCGATGACAAAACCACTGCCTTTATTCAGGCGCTTTCAGACGATGCCGTGAAAGTCGTTGCGGGTAAGCCGCTGATCGTCAAGGATGACAAAGGGATAGATCCGGTGAGCGGCGCGGAAGTGGCGCTGCCGGACACGGCAGAAGATGTGATGAACAACAACCGGATGCGCGGCGAGATTGACACTGCGCTGGCGGCACTCAGACTGCTCTCGCCCGACGAAGCGGTACGGCGCGATGCACTCAAGACCCTGCAAGGCGATGTGGATGAAAGCAAGTTGCCATTGCTGGACAAGGCGTTTGCGCAAGAAACCGCTCCGGACCTGAAAGACCGGCTGGGACAGTTGCGGGCTGCCGCCCTGCTGGGCAGTACCGACAAGGTCAAGCGCTTGGAAGCGGCCCGCTTGCTGGCAGAAAGCGCACAGCAAGCGACCCAAACATTGCTGATTGAGCGGCTCAAGATCGAGACTGAAGCCGACGTCAAGGCTGCGCTCGAATCGGGCTTGCGCAAAGTCGAGGCGCGGCTGGCCTGGGGTGATCGTTTGGGTGCCCTGTTCAGCGGCATCAGTCTGGGCTCCATTTTGCTTCTGGTGGCGCTGGGCCTGGCCATTACCTATGGCCTGATGGGTGTGATCAACATGGCCCATGGCGAGCTGATGATGATCGGCGCCTACGCCACCTATGTTGTGCAAGGCGTGTTTCACAAATACTTTCCCGGAGCTTTTGACTGGTATCTGCTGGCTTCCGTACCGGTCGCGTTTATGACGTCGGCGCTGGTGGGTGCTGCGCTGGAGCGCAGCGTGATCCGGTTTTTGTACGGCCGCCCGCTGGAGACACTGCTGGCCACCTGGGGTATCAGCCTGATGCTGATGCAACTGGTGCGAACCATTTTTGGTGCCCAGAACGTGGGCGTGGAAAACCCCAGCTGGATGAGTGGTGGCGTACAGCTGATGGGCAATTTGTCCCTACCCTACAACCGGTTGGTCATCGTGGGCTTCTCCCTGTTTGTGCTGGCCAGCGTGGCGTTTCTGATCGGTAAAACCCGACTTGGTTTGTTCGTGCGCGGTGTGACACAAAACCGGCCGATTGCCGCGTGCATGGGCGTCAACACTGCACGCATTGACACCTACGCGTTTGCGCTGGGGTCAGGCATCGCGGGGCTTGCCGGATGCGCGCTCAGCCAGATCGGCAACGTCGGTCCTGACCTGGGGCAGGGTTACATAGTGGACTCGTTCATGGTGGTGGTGCTGGGCGGCGTGGGGCAACTTGCGGGCACCGTCTATGCCGCGCTGGGCCTGGGCATTCTTAATAAATTTCTCGAGGGCTGGACCGGCGCCGTGCTGGCCAAGATTGCCGTGTTGGTGTTCATCATTGTGTTCATCCAGAAGCGCCCTCAAGGCATTTTTGCCATGAAGGGCCGCAGTGCCGAAGCCTGAAAACAATTCCGATCGCATGCCAAGTATTCAACTTCCCTCCAAAGCACCCCTGCTCAGCGCCAAGGGCTGGGCCGCGTGGCTGTGCGCATTGATCGTGCTCTGCACCCTGGTGCCTTTGCTCAATCTGGTCATTCCCGCTGACAGCGTTTTCCATATGAGCGACTTCGCAGTGGCCCTGATTGCCAAGATCATGTGCTATGCGATTTGCGCGCTGGCAATGGATCTGATCTGGGGGTACACCGGCATTTTGTCGCTCGGCCATGGACTGTTTTTTGCGCTCGGTGGCTACGCGATGGGGATGTACCTGATGCGCCAGATAGGGCTGGACGGTAACTACAAAAGCGAGCTGCCCGATTTCATGGTGTTCCTGGACTGGAAGACATTGCCGTGGCATTGGTTTTTCAGCGGCAGCTTTGTAGCGACCTTGTTTTTGGTAGTGCTGGTGCCCGGACTCGTAGCGTTGGTATTTGGCTACTTTGCGTTTCGCTCGCGCATCAAGGGAGTGTATTTTTCGATCATCACGCAGGCCATGACGTTTGCAGCCATGCTGCTGTTTTTTCGCAATGAAACGGGTTTCGGGGGCAATAACGGCTTTACCGACTTCAAACGCATATTGAACATCCCCATCGCGACACCCTCGATGCGCATGGTGTTGTTCACACTGACTGGCGCCACTTTGCTGTTGTTCTTTTTGCTGGGCCGCTGGCTGGTGACCAGCAAGTTCGGCCGCGTGTTGCAGGCCGTGCGCGATGCGGAGTCGCGCGTCATGTTCAGCGGTTACTCGACGCTGGGTTACAAACTGACTATCTGGACGCTGTCGGCTGTCATGTGTGGCGTGGCAGGGGCTTTGTATGTGCCACAGGTCGGCATCATCAATCCCAGCGAAATGAGCCCGGCCAACTCGATCGAGATTGCCATCTGGGCCGCGGTTGGCGGACGCGCCACCTTGATTGGTCCGATTATTGGTGCCTTTATCGTCAACGGTGCAAAAAGCTGGTTGACCGTGGCCTACCCGGACTTCTGGCTTTACTTTTTGGGCGCATTGTTTATCGGTGTGACCTTGTTTCTGCCCGACGGTGTTGTCGGGTTGGTGAAAAAACTCAAGGGGACCAAGGCATGACGCCCGACCTGCTGGAACAAGGCGCCAGGCGTGTTGAAGAGCGGATGAAGGTGCTGGCCCAGCAGGGCAGCCAGACGGCATCCGGCGGACGGTCTGCCGGCTACGGCCGCCTTAGCCAGGGCGAGGCCGTGGACACCACGCACGGCCGCATCCTGTACCTGGAAGGCGTCAATGTGAGCTTTGACGGATTCAAGGCCATCAACAACCTGAGCCTCGACATTGCGCCCGGCGAACTGCGCTGCGTGATCGGCCCCAACGGCGCCGGCAAAACCACCATGATGGACATCATCACCGGCAAAACGCGGCCCGATTCGGGCACCGTGTTTTTTGGCAGCACAATCGATTTGTTGCGCTACAAAGAGTCTGAGATTGCGCAACTCGGGATCGGTCGCAAGTTTCAAAAACCCACCGTATTCGAGCAGCTCACAGTGTTCGAGAATCTGGAACTCGCGCTCAAGACCAACAAAGGCGTCAAGGCCTCGATGTTTTTTAAATTTGACTCGGCGCAGGGCGACAGGCTGGCTGAAATCCTGCATACGATCCATCTGGCCGATAGCCTCAACCGCCAGGCGGGCAACCTGAGCCACGGTCAGAAGCAGTGGCTCGAAATCGGAATGCTGCTGATGCAAGACCCCAAATTGCTTTTGCTGGACGAGCCAGTGGCAGGCATGACCGATGAAGAAACCGAGCGCACTGCCGAGCTATTTTTGAGCCTCAAGGGCAAGCATTCCCTGATGGTCGTGGAACACGATATGAGCTTCATCAACACCATCTCCGACATCGTCACAGTGCTCTGCGATGGCTCGGTTCTGGCACAGGGCACGCTTGCACAGGTGCAGGCTGACGAACGGGTTATTGAGGTTTACCTCGGACGCTAAGCATGCTCAAAGTCAATAACGTCAACCAATACTATGGCGGCTCGCATATTCTGCGTGACGTCAGTCTGCAAGCCGAATTGGGCAAAGTCACGGTGGTGCTCGGACGCAACGGCGTTGGCAAAACCACGCTGTTGAAATCGCTGATGGGGCTCATCCCGATCAAAACCGGCACGATCGAGCTCGACGGCAAACAAATTCAGACGGCGACGCCGTATGAACGCGCCCGTGCCGGTATTGGATTTGTGCCACAGGGGCGTGAAATTTTTGCGCGCCTTACGGTGCGGGAAAATCTTGAAATGGGTCTTGCTTACAAAAAAGCGGGTACGCCGATACCTGACGAGTTGTATACGTTGTTTCCGGTATTGCAGCAGATGCTCAACCGGCGCGGTGGTGACCTCTCCGGCGGTCAGCAGCAGCAACTCGCCATTGCTCGCGCACTCGCAGCCAAACCGCGCCTTCTGGTGCTCGATGAGCCGACCGAAGGCATTCAACCGAGCATCATCAAGGATATCGGTCGCGTCATTCGAATGCTGGCTGATCGCGGCGACATGGCAATCGTGCTGGTGGAGCAGTACTACGACTTTGCAGAGGAACTGGCCGACGATTACATCGTGATGGAGCGCGGCGCCGTGCTGGCGCGCGGCAAGGGTCCGAATATGGAAATTGATGGTGTGAGGGCTTTGGTTGCGATCTGACGCGGATGCCGGTTTCCTTGACAGCGCGCAGGCAAAATAGCCGCATGCCCAATCCTGAATCACCTGCCGAAAACAACGCTGAACGGACCGACAACCGACTGATGAACCTGGAGATCAAGGCCAGTTTTGTCGAGGACTTGTTGGAGCAGCTCAACCAGACGATTTACCGCCAGCAGCAGGACATAGACCGGCTGGTGCGCGAAGTCGGTCAGTTGAAGCTGCAGGCGCAAGAGGGCGGCGTGCGGGCGGGCGGCAGTGCGGCAGACGATTTGCCGCCGCACTACTGAAGCGCTCAGCGTTATGGGGTGGCACGCCAACCTGAGCTTGCAGTACGCCGTTGAGGCAGGCCGCTGTGTCGCACGCTTTAGCCATAACGGGCCGTTGCGGGTGCTCAAAACGCTTTACCCCGAGGGTGATCAGGTGTGCCACAACGTGCTGGTCCACCCCCCAGGCGGGCTGGTCGGTGGGGACACGCTGGACATTCAGGTCCATGTCAATAGCGGCGCACATGCCCTGATTACCACACCCGGCGCAGCCCGGTTTTACCGGTCCGATGGCGAGCCCGCTTTGCAACGCACCGCGCTGCACCTTGAGCCTGATGCCTGTCTGGAATGGCTGCCGCTGGAGGCGATTCTCTACACTGGCTGTAAAGCGGAAAACAGACTCACAGCGGAGCTCGCGGACGGCGCGCAAATGATCGGATGGGACGTTACCAGCCTTGGCCTGCCAAGTGCCGGACTGCCCTTTCTAGCGGGCAGTTTTTTGCAGCACCTGGAGCTTGTGGACCAATGGCTGGAGCGCGGTCGCATCGCGGCGGACGATCATCTGCTGTTGACCAGCCCTTTGGGTTTGGGCGGCCAAACCTGTATAGCGACGTTGTTTTTTGCCTGTGGCAACGCCTTGGAGCGAAAACTCAGAGACGCTCTGTTCGACGCAGCCAGAGTGTGCATGGATGCGCACCCCCTAAAGGCGCAAGCAGGCATCACAAGCGCCGGTCCCAGGGTTTTGGTTTTGCGTGTGCTCTCACCGGGCGTAGAACCAGCAATGGGCCTGTTACGCCAGGTTTGGCTTGCATGGCGCGGCCTGGCTTGGGGTAAGCCTGCCGTCATGCCGAGAATCTGGGCGACGTAGTCTGAGCCCTGCGCCCGTTAGACCGGATGCTTAGCCGATCAGTGACAACTCTGACGGGGAAACCACAGTTGCGCCGCCACGTGGCCATTCGACCAGCACACCTTGTGCACTTTGGCCAACGACGAATCCGTCGGTGCGCAGCATCGAGCCGCCTTGCAAATGGTTAACGCGCTCGCCGGTTCTGAAACTGGGCTGGGCAAACAAAGACTTTAAAAAAATGAGAATGTTCATGGTGCTTCTTTCGATAACGATTCAGTGCGAATACAGCCATTCGCGTTCGCGCGATTCAAGATCGGCCAACGTCATGGCGCCTAAAAGATGGTTCTCTGCGTCGCGTTGCTCGCCGGCATCGGCGCGGCTTTGCAGTGCTTGCCAAGCCTCGCGCGCTTTGAACCAGATGGAGAAAAGTGTTTGCATGGTGTGCTCCTAGGGTTTTCCCTATTATATTCGGGTTTACCCTAGTTTGCAACTGTTTGGTGCACTGTGCACCTGTACAGGATGATTCCGTGTAAATTGAAAGAAAAAGTACGAAATTAACGTCTTTTTGCACTAAATTAGTGCAAAAAGGTCGGTCCTATTCTCTGCAGCCGGCTACACTTGCAACACCGCTTCTACGCGGACAAGCCCCGTCAAGTCCACCCCGCATTGCACCGCCCAGCCCGTGTTGTGTTGGATGAGCGAAACATCGTGTATCGCTACCAACAACGCAATCGAGGTGTTCGGCAATGCAGGGTTATCAAGTCAAACTGGAAAGTCACTGCCTAGGAGGCTTGCAATACCAGGTCCGATCCTTGCTGAATCGGCAGCAATTTTTTGATCCCCATGGCGACGCCTTGCGGGCCGGAATTTCCAGCGCATGCTGGCCCTTATTCGGTATGGTCTGGCCATCGGCCCGCATACTGGCCAATGCCATGCAAATCCAGCCGATCGAAGGCAGACACATTCTGGAGGTCGGCTGCGGGCTAGGACTGGCCAGCCTGGTGCTGCAGCGTCGCGACGCAGACATTACCGCCAGCGACTGCCATCCCCTTGCGCAAGCCTTTCTGCAGGACAACGCGCGTCTCAATTCGCTGGAACACATCAAGTACCACACCGGGCAATGGGGCCGCTTGAATCCGGGCCTCGGACGGTTCGATCTGATCATTGCCAGCGACGTTTTGTACGAGCGTGACCACCCGGTATTGCTGGCCGGCTTCATGGAGCGCCATGCCACCGTGCGTGCTGATGTCATCGTGGTGGATCCTGACCGCGG
>CAIOLZ010000291.1 GCA_903859265.1 uncultured beta proteobacterium | reverse complement strand
CCGGCGGCAGGAACCCTGCCTTATGACGCCGAGGTGATTGGCGCGGTCCGCGATTCGCTCAATGATGCCGGTGGCGACAGCGGCGCGCACGACGTGGCCGTGGGTGCCTCTGGCACCCTGCCCGCTGAACTGCACAAGATCTGGCGCGCATCGTTGCCGGGCAACTACCACATGGAATATGGCTATTCCTGCATGGGGTACGAAATCGCCGGCGCACTGGGCGTAAAAATGGCGCGTCCAAACCAGGAAGTGATTGTGTTCGTTGGCGACGGCTCCTACATGATGATGAATTCAGAACTGGCGACCTCGCTGTTGCTGGGCAGAAAAATCATTGTTGTCGTGCTGGACAACTGCGGCTATGGCTGTATCCAGCGCCTTCAGAGCGCCACGGGCAGCCCAAGCTTTAACAACCTGCTCGACGACTGTGTTGCACAAGGCGGTGAGCCCAGCCGGATCGACTTCGCGATGCATGCCAGATCCATGGGCGCGGATGCGGTGCATGTGAAGGACCTGGTGGAACTCAAGAGCGCCATGGTCAAGGCCCGCGCCGCGCTTCGCACGCAAGTGCTGGTGATTGACACGACGCATACGCGCACCACGCAGGAGGGTGGGTGCTGGTGGGAAGTGGGTATCCCCGAAGTGTCGGCGCGAGCCGAAGTCAATGCCGCATATGCCGGTCTGCTGACCGCCAAACAAGGCCAACGCATCTGAATTTTTGAAGGAACGACTATGACCTGGAACGTCAACATCGGCATCAACCCGCTGTCATGGATGAACGACGACCTGCCATCGCTGGGCGGTGAAACGCCGCTGGAGACAGCGCTGCGCGAGGGCAAGGAAATCGGTTACGAGGGCTTTGAACTGGGTAACAAATTTCCCAAGGATGGTCCGGGACTCAAGGCCAAGCTTGACGCGTTCGGCCTGCGCTGCGTGTCGGGCTGGTACTCCGGCTTTCTGGCTGAAGTAGCGCCCGGTCAAACCAATGCCGACGCAGTCGCTGCAGAAATGGAGCGCTGCAAGGAGCACATGACCAAACTGCAATACAACGGGGTCAAGGTCGTGGTTTACGGAGAATGTGCGGGCACCGTGCAGGGCCAGATCGACACGCCGGTCTCCAAGCGCCCCCAATTTGGCAGCGAAGCGCTGTGGCAGGGCTACGCAGAGCGGCTCAACGCTTTCGGTAGTCACCTGCTCAAAACCTACGGCATCAAGCTGGCCTACCACCACCATATGGGCGCGTATGTGGAGTCGCCTGCTGACGTGGACAAGCTCATGGCACTCACCGACCCGGCCAGTGTGTTTCTGCTGTTCGACACTGGCCACGCCTACTTCGGCGGCGCTGCGGACCCGGTTGCCTTGCTGCAAAAGCATGTCAAACGCGTGGTGCATGTGCATTGCAAGGACGTACGTGCCTCGGTCATCGCACAGGCGCGCAATGAGCGCTGGAGTTTCCTCAACGGTGTGATCAACGGCACCTTTACCGTGCCAGGAGACGGCAGCATCGATTACCGCGCAGCCCTTGGAACGCTGAAAAACGCAGGCTATGAAGGCTGGCTGGTGGTGGAAGCGGAGCAGGACCCGGCCGTCGCACCAAGCTACCAGTACGCCAAGAAGGGCTATGACACCCTGCGTGCGCTGGTCAACGAACTCGCCTGAGGAATCAACATGGTCAGCCCACTGCTTGCCAAGGCCGCGCCGGACGCGCGTGAAATCGTCAACGTCACACCGGAACGTGCGGGCTGGACGCATGTGGGCTTCAGGGCCGTGCGCCTCAATCCTGCCGAATGTGAAACGATGGACACCGGTTCGCGGGAGCTGTGTCTGGTCGTGCTGACCGGCACGGTGGACGTGACCGTCGATGGCACTACCTATGCCAGTCTGGGATCGCGCAAAAGTGTTTTTGACGCGGTGTCACCAGCTGCGGTTTATGTGCCTGCGGGCAAGACTGTAAGCATCACCAACATGCAGGGAGCCGCTGCTATCGCTGAGGTGGCGCTGTGCACGGCCCCCGGTGCAGGCGGCTGCGGCGAAGTCGGTGTCATCGACCCTGCGTCCATGCGCCGCAGTGTGCGTGGCAAAGGAACGAACACCCGCTACGTCTGCGATATCCTGCCCCACGATGACCCGCGTGCCGCCCATTTGCTGGTGGTGGAAGTCGTGACACCGGCCAGCCACTCGTCGAGCTACCCGCCGCACAAGCACGACGTGGAGCAACCGCCCATTGAGACCCTGCTGGAGGAAACCTATTACCACCGTCTCAACCCGCCTCAGGGGTTTGCTTTCCAGCGCGTTTACACCGATGACCGCAGCCTCGACGAAGCCTGTGCCGTGGAGGACCACGATGTGGTGATGGTGCCGCGCGGCTACCACCCCGTCGTCGCACCCCATGGCTACGACCTTTACTACCTCAATGTGATGGCTGGTCCCAACCGCTTCTGGGTTTTCAAGAACGACCCGGCCCACGAGTGGATGCTCGCACCCGCGGCGCAGGCCGAACCTGCCCAGACCGTCACCGCCCCCACGCGGTAAAGCGCGGGACGACGCGGCAACTTTCAGAACTGAACGGTCAGACCGGTGTTGGCGCTTTGGGTTGCCGCATCGGCCAGCTTCAACGCAGCCACGCCGTCGGCCACCGTGGTCTTGAAGGCAGCGCCGCTTTGCAGACACGCAAAAAAGTGTTCGATCTCCAGGCGGTACGCCGCCGCGTACCGCTGAAGGAAGAAAGCTTCCGGCTTGTCGGATGTGATGCCGTTTGCGTTCCACTGCACCACTTCGGTGGGGGTGTGATTGCCGCACTGCAGCAGCCCGCCCGAACCCAGCACCTCAAACCGCTGGTCGTAGCCGTATGCGGCGCGGCGCGTGGTGTTGATCTGGCACAGGCGGCCTTTGCGGGTGCGAATAGTCACTGCCGTGCTGTCGTAGTCACCTGCGGCCTTGATGGCCGGGTCGGTCAGGACTGACGCACTGGCGCTGATTGATTCGGCTTCGTCACCATCTGCGCACAGAATCCAACGAAACACATCAAAGTCATGGATCAGCATGTCGCGAAAAATGCCCCCAGAGGCCTTGATGTAATCGACGGGTGGCGCACCGGGGTCGCGGCTGGTAATGATCAGCATTTCCGGATTACCGATTTCTCCGGCCTGCAGACGGCGGCTCGCGTCATTGAAAGTGGGGTCAAAACGACGCTGGAAACCGATCATGCAGGACACGCCCGCGGCCTTGACGGCTTCAGCGCAGGCAATGGCACGCGTCACCGACAAATCCACCGGCTTTTCGCAAAAAATATGTTTGCCTGCGGCTGCCGCGCGCGTGATCAGATCACTATGGGTATCAGTGCTCGAGCAAATGGCAACGGCGTCCACACTTTGATCGGCCAACACGGTCTCAATGGACGCCACTTCTGCTCCCAGCTTGTGGGCCAATTCAGCGGCAGCGGCGGGAACCGGATCCGACACATATTTGAGCTTGACGCCGCCCAGGGCAGCCAGATTGGAAGAGTGAATGCGACCGATGCGGCCGGCACCAAAAACAGCAACATTTTTCATGGGAATCCTTATGTCTCGGGGTTACAGGCAGACGCTTGGGAAGCTTTTGGAGGCAATTCAGTGACCCCAAAATTTGAACCAGGAATTGAAAATAAATTTCTAATGATTCGAACTTTTGAATTGTATTTCAATAAATTTTCTTGAATTGCATCGAAACGGATCATCAGGCGGGCAGATGCCGAGCGTGTTCAGTTGGTTGGCCTGTAAGGCAACTCGAGGTTGTAGGCGAGCGCGATGAACAGGCTTTGCGCGAGGCCCATGGTGCTGCTGAGCGAGCGAAATCCCAATGTGGAGTTATCTTGCACCACCAGCGTTACATGGGCCAGTTTGGCCAGCGGGCTCATGCGACTGTCGGATATGGCAACGAGCTTCGCGCCGCGCGTCAGGGCGGCCTTTGCTACCGCGATGGTTTCTTCGGCGTACGGTGAGAACGAGATGGCAATCATCACGTCGGCTTTGCGAACAGAACGAACCTGCCCCAGATGCATGCCACCCAAACCCGAGACCAGACAGATGCGTTTTTCCGTGTGTTGGAGCGCGTAGTCAAGGTAGGCAGCGATCGGGAATGAGCGCCTGCAAGCAGCCACCCAGATGCAGTCGCTGTCTGCGAGCAAATCCACAGCCTTCTTGAACGCAGCGGCATCCAGATTGCTTTCGAGTTCGTGCATCCCGGCAACCGTCCCGGCGAGGAACTCCCTGGCGATCTGTACGCTGGTGAGGTTGTTGGAACCCGACTCGATCAGATCGCGTATGCGGGTCTTGTAATTGCGACTGGGCGCGAGTTGGCGCGAAAGGTTTTCACGAAAGATGGCCTGCAACTCGCTAAATCCCGAGAACCCGAAATGCTTGGCAAAGCGCACTACCGCGGAGGGCTGCACGCCACACTGCCGCGCCAATTCCTGAATGCCCTCAATGCCCACGTGATCGCTATTTTTTTCAATATGCCGCGCAATCACTTTCAACTGCTTGCTGAGCGATTCATATTCTGCCGATATGCGCTTGATAGTCTGGTCAGCCGTTGGCCCCGTTTTCTTTGCATTAGCCATGGGTTTGTTGGAAAAAATTGTTGCCCGAACATGATATGCGTTCGTTATCCACCATGTTTGCAGCGATGCGCTGCCGGAGTCTAGGATGCGCTTTTTTTCACCCTGTCCACTGCCGCCTTCAATTCGTTGATGGCTATTCCAACTTCCATCGAAGCTCTGGCAAAGGGCGGACTGCTGATCAGCTCACCGTGAAAATTGGCAACGCCTTTTCTGTCTGCGATGTTTGCCACGATTGCAACAACCGAATAGTAGTATTCGTGCTTGGCGATGACCCGGCGGAATTCGGCGAACGTTCCGTAGAGTTTTTCTCCGTCATCGCTCAACCATTTGCCCAACTCGCAACGGTGTCGGGCGACGATATCAGTGGCAGTTTGCGCCGGGTTCTGACGGGCTTCGGTAATGAGTGCGGCCTTGCACAGCAAATGCGCACGGTATGCAGTTTCCAGTGTTATTTTCTCGACCATGCCCCCTTCGCTTTCTTGAAGCCATTTTTTTTCTTGGAGAAATTTAGGCCAGATTGCGAAGATTCAGTAGCACACCAGACAACGAATTGGAAAATGTATCAATCAGTGTTAAAAGCATTGCTGCGATGCAACACTTTGCGCTGTTGGCCCGGCTTGACCCGGTGACCAGCCTATTTGTGCTGCCAACCTTCCAGGGGCAACAGCGAACCGGCAAATTGCCCCACATGCTCAGGGGCATGCAGGGAATAGTGGCGAACAATTGCCCGGCAAAACTTCGAAAACGCCAAAGATATCAGCTTCATGGCAACCCCTTTTTGAAACAGTTTAAACAGTATATATCGTTAATCAAAAAGGTCAACTTTATCCCGGCAACAACAAATTTACCGCTGGGGCTGTCACTGGTAATCGATGGCAAACCGCTCCATGAGCGTCTTGCCCGCGCTGTTACGCACACGATTACGGACCTCATCGAGCCTCAATCTGAACAGCTCGACGATGGAGGGGGGCTTGGTTATCAGCCGCAATGAATGCAGGCTGAAACCAATGGAAGTCTCGTCTATGCAGGCCGCATCGAGCGCCCCCTGAAAAATTTCCGAGACTTGAAATTGCTTGGCGTCCAGTGGCAGGCGACTGAACATGGACCGCACCGCGGCGCGTGGTCCTTCCAGCAGCTGAATGATGTTTCCATTGGAAAACAGTGTCATTCCAAAAACGCCCATCTGACCATTGCCCAAAGCCGAGTTCTCTATAAATTCCGGGAGCTCCAGACCGTATTCATCGATGTAGGAGCTCACGTACACCAGCTGGGTCAGTTGCATTTTGGCAATCCTCTCAATCAGGGTCGCGCAAAATTGCGGTTCAGAACCCACTTTAGTGCCAATTCAAATGCATACAAACACACTTGCTCGGACAAGTTGCCGCGTTTTAAATGCTTCACTTGGTACTTCTGAGCGTCGGGCTGGCTTGCTGGCCAGGGCTTTTACGGCAGCTGTATTGACCCCTCAATGGCTGCTTGCTGTGTGCTGTCGTATCCATACAGACTTATGCAATGGCAACGTACAAATTTCCGCCACATGGCGAATTCCAGCCCAGAGTCGAGGGGCAAGTCTTGATCGCGCACTGCTGGGGCAGTTGGAATATCGAATTGCATTGCTACTTGCAGGTTATCCCTTGGAGGACCTCTTGCCTCCCCCAGTACCTACGCGCAACGAAAGGGCTCCCGCCTTGCGCTGTCCCTCACCCAAAGCCGAACGGGCCTTGGTTCCGGCACATCGCGCGCGCAACGTCTCTAGGCTATTGCGCAAGTCAGTGGTGTCACCAATTTTTTCGGCGTAACGGTCCATCACGCTGATGGCTGACTCCACGAGTTTGGCGTTGAGAGTTTCCTCAGCGCGCAAAATCAGCTCCCGGACCGCACCTTTCGGGTCACCCTTCAGACTCAGTGACATTGCATACTGTGCATACCGCAAGACCTTGGCATTGCATCCCCGAATATGATTTGCATATTCAGGGTGTGCTGAAGCTGAACCTGCCAGCAGTTCCCCCATGGCACGACTAGAACAAAAGCGCATACCAATTTGGTCAATCACTTCAAATACCTCTTCCAGTTGGATAGCCCGTTTGGCGAGTTGCGCCAACAAAGCAACCAAATTGGAAGCTGATTCAAAATCGAACGTAGGCAAAGTCGCTTCACTAATCATTGCACGCACCGAGTCCAGGGCTTGCGCAATTTTGTGATGGTGCAGTGTGTACAGCGTTTGCACTACTTTGGCCAGCCTCTGGGTGCGCACGTTGTCCGGATCCCGTTCCAGCATCCGTTCAAAGTCGTGCAATCCACGCAGCAATCCCTTGTGATCACCGCGGTCAAACTGTACAAAGGCCATCAAAACCAAGGCCTGACAATCGAATATCTTGGAATCTATACCCAACAAGGCGGTTCGGGCCAGGGTGCGCTCAGCCTCGTCAAAGTGACCTGCATAAAACAGCATCATCCCGAAATTCTGCATACGGCTGATCGATCCGGGCGTGATCGTGCTAGCCATCTTGTAGGTCGCCAACGCCTCTTCAAACTGGCCCAGATGAAACTGCGCCAATCCCATGACGTCATAAGCATCTGTGTAGGAGGGGTCTTCAGCAATCAAGTTTTCCAACGTGCTCACTGCGACCGCTGGTTGCCCGCTGTCAAGCATTGATCGCGCGACTCCGAGTTTGGCCCAAGGCAAAGTTTTTGCCTGGATAACGGCCTCATAAAGCGTTTTCGCTTCCAGTGGACGGTCGAGTCGCAGCAGTAATTCGGCGCCTATGCGTGCGGCATAGAGCCAGTAAGGCCCTCGGCTATTGAAGCGCTCAATGCACAATTTGGCGCCGAGATCGAAGTTACTTTCTTCAATGGCTCGGAAAATTCTTTGCAGTGACACCTTGCGTAGCCGTGCGGCTTGAAGACGCTCGCTCAATTGCATAGGTTTGTGGGGTTTTAATAAATACCCATCGAGCGCTGATTCGGCAGCTTCAGCCACCTTGGCATAGGTGGCTTCACCAGTAATCATCACGAAAACTGTTGAAAAGGGAAGCAGTTGGTTACGCCGAAGGTCGTTGAGCAAATCCTGACCGGTGGCGTTTTCATTTGGAAAATTCGACTCGCAAAGGACAAAATCGTAATTTTGATATTCCAGCATGCGCCGCGCATCAATGATGCGACCGCATTGCGCCACCGTACCCACGCCGAAATCCTTCATCTGTGCGACCAGAATCGACCGCATAGACGGATTGCCTTCAATCACCAATGCGCGGGTATCAGCTAATTCATCGTACGGCTCAAACATACGGATCCCATGTGCTCAGTTTGGCTTATATCGGCAATCTATGCACAACCATTGATTGCCAAACCAATTCAATTGGCCGCGCTTTCAAAGCCCGCATAACCTTTGTCGGGTACTGTGTCCAAAATTTTTTGCCCACCCGGTCGAAAAGGTGCAACGCAGCACCAGGCCGTTCCGCTCGGATGCAGATGCCCGGGATGTGAAGCAGCGCCAGCTACCAGGAAATTCGCCATGGCTTGTAGGCTGAAACAATTGGCGCAGCATTCACTGGCTCATCCGCAGAAAACAGTTCATCTTCGTCATTCCTGGTTGTTGCCGCAGGCGCCCTCCTTGACGGGCCTATTGTGGTGCTACCAATGGAAACGTCAATAGAAAAGTCAGTTTGCCCCCAGCTATCGGGGCCGACTTGATTTCGCCATTTCCGATCTTCGTCGATGTTCGTCAAGGCCTTTTCGGGGTCGATTTTCGAGCCCTCGGATTTCATCTTCCCGTCATACCTTTAATGCCTAATTCGCTGAGTTTGTTATTACGCAAGTCGCATAGTTACTCTGGGTTTTATGCAGCTACAAAAAACCGAAAAAGGCAGAGCCGAGTTGTCTCCTGGTGTGCGGACGTTGGGCCAAAGGGAGCGAACATTCCTGTTGCTGGCCGACGGTCGGCGCAGCTTGCAGGATATAGCCCAAGTTCTGGACGGTGAGCTGGACGGTTTGGCCCGCCGGTTAATCGATGATGGTTACGTAGAGCCCATCCTGCCAAAACCCCGGAAGGTGTCCGGCCGGTTCGGTGCAGCCTTGTCGCCCGCCCCGCCCCCGGCTTCGGTGGACACATTCGAGGGTCGCCGTTCTCTAGCTACCACGCGCATGTTTCTGTTTGATATCTGCGAGCGCATGTTTTCACGGCGGGCCCCCGACATGGCCGAACAATTTCGTGAAGCATTGCGAAGCGCCAAAGACCGCGAGACCATGCTGGCAGTGTCCCGCGACATGATCGAAGAGATTGAGCGTGTCGCCGGTCATGCGCGCGCCGACTCCATCAGCGAACGCATCGCCGCGTTGCTGCCGGTGCAGGATTGATGACCATACGCGTGCGTTTTTTGGTAAATGCGAAGGCCATTCGCAAGAGACTTCTTGCCTGATGCAGGCGGCGGACACTGTCAGTACTGAGATCAATGCCGAAGTCTGGAGCCAACCAGTGATGGCCGGTGAGCGCTGCACCTTTTT
>CAIOLZ010000290.1 GCA_903859265.1 uncultured beta proteobacterium | reverse complement strand
GCATTGCCCACGCTACAAGGATTGCAGCTATTACAGCGCGAGGACGCGATTGGCCGAAGCCAATGTGATTGTGGCCAACCACGATCTGGTGCTGGCCTCGCTGGGCATGAAAACCCTGCCCGAACTCAACAACTGTCTGGTGATCTTCGATGAAGGCCACCATCTGCCTGCAGTCGCACTGGACCAGTTTGCCAACAGCATGGATTTGTCCAATCTGCGTTGGCTCGACAGGTTGCCCAAGGCGATGCTGGAAGTCAGCGGCAAGCTCAACCTGTCGCTGGCCGACGACGTGAGCACCGTGTGCAGCCAGCTTAAATCGGCACTTACCCAACTGGCGCGCACAGCCATGCTGCTGGTGCACGAGAGCACCGGCGGCGTCGATGGCACACGCCGGTTTGCCAACGGCCAGGTGCCAGACGCACTGCTCGAGCCGCTCAGCCAGATTCAGGTGCAGGCCGGCGGCATTTCAAAGGCGCTGGAGGCGCTCGGAGCCGAAGTCAAAGTGCTGGCCAAAGAGGACCCATCCCAGGCCCTTGTATGCGCGCAGTTGTACGCCAAGCTGGGGCCGCTGGCACCGCGTTTGAACAGTGTGGAGGCGACCGCCGGTCTTCTGCTCGAAAATGGCGAGCAACCACTCGCCAAATGGTTGCAAACCCGGACTGAAGGGCCTTACCTGACGGTCAGTGCGCACGCCTCACCGATTGTTCCCGGCGACCTGTTGCGGCAGTTTTTGTGGAGTCAGGTGCGCGGTGCCATCATCACTTCAGCCTCGCTCACAAGCTGTGGACGCTTTGATTATTTTTTATCAGAAGCAGGTCTGTCCCATAACCCCAACGCCACAACGCTGGAAGTTTCAAGCCCCTTTGACTACGCCGCCCAGGGCACCCTGACGGTCGTCCAAACCCGTGCCGACCCCAAAAATGCCGTTGCCTACACCACCGAAATGGTGCAGGCACTGATGCAAGATCTGAGCTCGGTAAAACGGGGTGCGCTGGTTTTGTTTACCTCGCGCGCGCAAATGCGCGCGGCCACGCTGGCACTGCCGGGCGCATTGATCAACGCCGTCAAAATACAAGGCAGCACCTCGCGCAACCGCCTGCTGGCTGCGCATTGCGCGCGGGTGGAGTCAGGGTCTCCCTCCATCATTTTCGGGTTGCAGTCGTTTGGCGAGGGGCTCGATCTGCCCGGGGCTTTGTGTGAAACCGTATTCATTGCAAAACTGCCGTTCGCGCCTCCCAGTGACCCGGTCGATGAGGCGCGCGCGGAGTGGTTGCGTTCGGTCGGGCGTGACCCTTTCAGCGAACTGGTGGTACCTGCTACCGGCATCAAATTGCTGCAGTGGACCGGCCGCGCCATACGCAGCGAAGCTGACCATGCACAGGTCATTTGCTATGACAAGCGCCTGCTGCTGACCGCCTATGGAAAACGCTTGTTGGCAGGACTCCCCGCATATCGCCTGCTGCAGCGCAAGCTCTAACGCAAGGGCACAACTCAGAAGGTCTCCCAATCGTCGTCGCCACCCTTGGCCATGGCCTTCGGCGGCTCCGTTGGCTTGGGTGATGCCGCTGGTTTGGGCAGCGAGGCAGGCTTGGAAAACCCACCCGGCTTTTTGTCAGACGCCGCGTGCGCGGAACGATTTGCAAGTTGCATGGACGCAACTGGCTTGGACGCCGCTGGCGCTACCAGTCGAGCCGGTGCGTGGGCCGCCTGCTCTCCATCCTTGATTTTGAAAGTTGCCACGACCTGCACCAGATCGTGCGCCTGGCTCTTGAGACTGCTGGCGGCGGCGGCCATTTGCTCGACCAATGCTGCGTTTTGCTGCGTAACCTGGTCCATGCTCTGGACTGCTTCGCCGACCTGAGACACGCCGGACGCCTGCTCGTTACTGGCTGCACTGATTTCTGCCACGATATCAGTCACGCGCCGGATACTGCCGACAACTTCTGACATGGTGCTGCCGGCTTTGTCAACCAGAACGGTTCCCTGCTCAACGCGCTCGACACTCGCGTTAATCAGGCTCTTGATCTCCTTCGCCGCGTCTGCGCTGCGTCCCGCCAGTGAACGAACTTCACTGGCCACCACCGCAAAACCACGGCCCTGCTCGCCGGCGCGGGCCGCCTCTACGGCGGCGTTGAGCGCAAGAATATTGGTCTGAAAAGCAATTCCGTCAATCACACCGATGATGTCGCTGATTTTGCGACTTGCGTCGTTGATACCTTTCATGGTCTCCACGACTTCGTTGACCACCTGACCACCCTGGGTCGCGACCGCGGACGCATTAGCCGCAAGTTGATTGGCCTGACGCGCCGCATCCGCGTTCTGTCGAACGGTGGCACTGAGCTCTTCCATGCTCGCGGCAGTCTGTTCCAGGGCACTTGCCTGCTGCTCGGTGCGGGCACTCAAGTCATTGTTGCCCTGCGCGATTTCAGCACTGGCTGTAGCAACGCCTTCAGAACCACTGCGGACTTGCGACACGACCCTGGTCAGGCTGCTTTTCATATCGGACAATGCGTCCATTAACGTGGTTATTTCGTCTTTTCCGACCACGGCGACATCAACGCTCAAATTACCATCTGCAATTGCGCGTGAAACACCAACTGCCTGCGTCAATGATCGCGTAATTCCCCGGATCAAAAAATAACTCGTGACTGCCGCAAACAACAGGCCAACCAGGATAGAAGCCACAGAAATTCCGCGCACCAGACCATAATTTTTGACAGAGCTTTCATATTCCGATTTAGCGACCTGCAACTGCAATTGAACCAACTTTTCAAGAGATTGCTGCGCAGGTTCCAGCACGCCGGCAACCACTTCGACGTTGATTCGCCGAACTTCCGTGACATTGCCGGCGCGAATGGCCGCCAGACCAGGGGTGATTGCGGCGGCAAGGTATTTGCTGCGGGCGTCAGCAAATGTGCTGGAAAGCTGTGCTTCGTCAGTCGTCAGGTATGTGGCCATATATTCGGCCCATACCTTGTTGATTACTGCGGAGTTACCCTCGATCCGATCGGCATACTGCTTGAGCATTTCGGGTTTGGAAATTTCGGACACCTGGCCAAG
>CAIOLZ010000289.1 GCA_903859265.1 uncultured beta proteobacterium | reverse complement strand
GATTACACGCTATGGGCACTCGTCCAAAGTGTTTGTCAAAAAAGGCGATTTGATAAAACGCGGGCAGAAAATTGCTGAGGTGGGGACGACGGGGCGCTCGACCGGGCCGCATCTTCATTTTGAAGTGCTGGTCCATGGGGTTCCACAGGATCCGCAAAAATTCCTGAATGCAGGAGCCAGTGTCCCGCAGGGCCAGGTGGCACAAGCCAAACCCGGTCCCAACAGTGCCGCAGGCATGCCTTTGGATGCAGCCTTGCCTGGGCCGGCTCCGGTTACCAGTCAGGCCCCCGGCAAGCCCGGCCCTGTGGCAACGGTGCCAAATCTGCAGGCGTTGCAACGCTAAAATCGAGGCTTCAGCGTTTTGGCGATAGCGGCTTCGTTGCAGTTGCTTTTTGGCTTAATGCCCCCATTTCACACCAACTAGAAAAAGGACTGCACTGTTCTGTGTACCCGCTGTGGGTTGAAGAACAGATGTAAAAGCATGGCTACCAATTTCCTGACCAAAATTTTCGGCAGTCGCAATGACCGCCTGTTGAAGCAGTACCGCAGCGTTGTTGCACGCATCAATGCGCTGGAGCCGCAATTTGAACCCTTGTCGGACGAGGCATTGAAGGCCAAGACGCAGGAATTCAAGGATCGCGTCGCCAATGGCGAGGCCCTGGAGTCGGTGTTGCCCGAGGCGTTTGCAGTGGTGCGTGAGGGCTCCAAGCGCGTCATGAAAATGCGCCACTTTGACGTGCAGCTTCTTGGGGGCATGTCCCTGCACTACGGCAAAATTTCTGAAATGCGAACGGGCGAGGGCAAGACGTTGACGGCCACCTTGCCGGTTTATCTCAACGCACTCAGTGGCAAGGGCGTACACGTTGTCACCGTCAATGACTACCTGGCGAGTCGCGACGCACAGTGGATGGGCCGGCTGTACAACTTTTTGGGTTTAACCGTTGGCATCAACCTGCCGCAGGCGCCACGTGAAGACAAGCAGGCGGCTTACCGCGCTGACATCACCTATGGCACCAATAACGAATTCGGCTTCGACTACCTGCGCGACAACATGGTGTATGAGGCCGCCGATAGGGTGCAGCGCGGGCTCAACTACGCCATCGTTGATGAGGTGGACTCGATTCTGATTGATGAAGCCCGTACGCCGCTGATCATCAGTGGACAGGCCGAAGATCACACCGATATGTACCTTGCCATGAACAAGGTCGTCCCGCTACTGGAGCGCCAGGAGGGCGAGGCTGATCCGATTACCGGTGAAGGTGTTATCAAGCCCGGTGATTTCACGGTTGACGAAAAGTCGCACCAGGTGTTTTTGACAGAGCGCGGCCATGAAAACGCCGAGCGCATTCTGTTTGGGCTGGGTTTGATTCCTGAGGGCGCGTCTTTGTACGACCCCGCCAACATCTCGCTGGTGCACCACTTGTATGCGGCGCTTCGGGCCAACCATCTCTTCCACCGCGACCAGCACTATGTGGTGCAAGAGGGCGAAATCGTGATTGTGGATGAATTTACCGGACGACTGATGACCGGGCGGCGCTGGAGCGATGGTTTGCACCAGGCGGTGGAAGCCAAGGAGGGTGTGCAGATTCAGGCGGAAAACCAGACCCTGGCATCCATTACGTTCCAGAACTACTTCAGGTTGTACGGCAAGCTTGCAGGCATGACCGGAACGGCCGATACCGAGGCTTATGAATTCCAGGAAATTTATGGCCTGGAGACCGTGGTGATACCTCCCAACCGCATCAGCCGGCGTGAGGACCAGTTGGACCGCGTTTACAAGACCACCCGGGAAAAGTACGAGGCGGCAATCAAAGATATCCGTGAGTGCTACGAGCGGGGACAACCGGTGCTTGTGGGCACCACTTCCATCGAGAACTCGGAAATCATTGCCCAGTTGCTGGAGAAGGAAAAGCTTCCCCATCAGGTGCTCAATGCCAAGCAGCACGCGCGCGAGGCCGACATCGTGGCGCAGGCCGGTCGCGCAAAGATGATCACGATTGCCACCAACATGGCCGGGCGTGGCACTGATATCGTGCTTGGCGGCAATATGGAAAAGCTGATCGAGGCGATTGAGTCGGACGCTTCGCTCGGGGACGATGCCAAAGCGCAAAAAATCGCGGACGCGCGCTCGCAATGGGCCAGAGACCATGAAGCCGTCAAAGCGCTTGGGGGTTTGCGCATCATCGCCACGGAGCGCCATGAATCGCGGCGAATCGATAACCAGTTGCGGGGTCGCTCTGGCCGCCAGGGCGATCCCGGCTCGTCGCGTTTTTATCTGAGTCTGGATGACGCGCTGATGCGTATTTTCGCGGGTGACCGCGTTAAAGCCATCATGGAGCGTCTCAAAATGCCCGATGGCGAGGCGATCGAAGCTGGGATCGTGACGCGCAGCATCGAGAGCGCGCAGCGCAAGGTCGAGGCCCGCAACTTTGATATGCGCAAACAGTTGCTGGAATACGATGACGTATCCAACGATCAGCGCAAGGTAATTTACCAGCAGCGCAACGCGATTCTGGATGCGCAACAGCTCAGCGCCCAGATTGCCTCCTTGCGCGAGGGTTGTTTTACCGATCTGGTGCGGCAGTTCGTGCCCGAAGAATCGGTTGAAGAGCAATGGAACATCAAGGGTTTGCAGACCGTTCTGGCGGAAGAATGGCAAATCGCACTGGACCTTGAATCGCAGGTCAGCGCCGCCAGCGCCATTACTGATGAAGAGTTGGTGGACACGGTTTTAAAGGCTGCCAATGCTGCTTTCCAGGCCAAAGTGGAACAAGTGGGTGAGTCCAACTTCACCCAGTTTGAGCGCATGGTTTTGTTGCAAAGCATCGACAGCCACTGGCGGGACCATCTGAGTGCGCTGGACTATTTGCGCCAGGGCATCCACTTGCGCGGCTATGCCCAAAAACAGCCCAAGCAGGAGTACAAGCGCGAGGCGTTCGAGCTGTTTGGCCAGTTGCTCGATTCGGTGAAAAACGACGTCACCAAAGTGCTGATGAATGTGAAGATCCAGTCCAATGAGCAGCTCGACGAAGCAGCGCAAGCCATGGAAGAGCGCGCGGAGAGTATTGCCAACGTCACCTACAGTGCACCAACCGAGACCGGAGAGGTGGAAACCAAAGTCGATACGGCAACCGTGCGCGCCGCCGCCTCCCCGTCAGCTGCAATGCCAAGGGTAGGGCGCAATGACGCTTGCCCCTGTGGAAGCGGTAAGAAATACAAACACTGCCACGGAAAGCTGGCCTGAAAGCGCACCATGCCCGTCCACTTATCCGCCCCGGCGTCCAGTGATCTGCAGCCCATTGCGGGCGTTCGTATCGGCGTGACTGAGGCCGGCATACGAAAAGCCAATCGCAAGGATTTAACCGTCGTTCTGCTCGACGAAGGCTGCAGCGTCTCGGGCGTATTTACCAGCAACCGTTTTTGTGCGGCTCCCGTGCAGATTTGCCGTAATCATCTGGGATCAGACCGGGGCGTGCGAGCCCTGTTGATCAACACCGGCAACGCCAATGCCGGCACTGGCGAAGACGGGCTCAAAAAGGCTTTGCATACCTGCGAGCAACTCGCGGCGCGGCTGGGTATCACCGTGGAACAAATATTGCCTTTCTCAACGGGCGTGATCATGGAATCGCTGCCTGACGACAGAATCATCGCGGGAATGGACGCTGCGATTGCCGATGCGAACCCCGGGCATTGGCTGCGGGCCGCCGAAGCGATCATGACCACGGATACCGTGGCGAAAGCTTATAGCGCCAGCGCCATGATTGGCGGCAAGGCTGTCAGCGTGACGGGTATCAGCAAGGGCGCGGGCATGATTCGTCCAAATATGGCCACCATGCTGGGTTTTATCGCCACTGACGCCTGTATCAGCCAGGGGCTGATGAAAAGGCTCTCCACCGAGCTGGCGCAGGGGTCGTTTAACCGCATCACTGTCGATGGCGACACTTCGACCAACGACTCTTTGGTGGTCATTGCCACCAACAAGGCTGCAAATACGCCGATCGACAGTTTGGAAAGTGAAGACGGCAGGGCATTGAAGGCGCTTGTGCTGAAGGTAGCCACGCAGCTCGCGCAGGCCATCGTGCGCGATGGTGAAGGAGCCACCAAATTCATTACGGTAAGGGTGGAGCAGGGCAAGACCTCCGAAGAATGCCTCAAGGTTGCTTACGCGATTGCCCATTCGCCGCTGGTGAAGACGGCTTTTTTCGCCAGTGATCCCAATCTGGGGCGCATCCTGGCTGCGGTCGGCTACGCAGGCATTGAAGATCTTGACCAGACCCGCATTGCATTGTTTCTGGACGATGTACAAGTCGCTATCCACGGTGGTCGCAACCCCGATTACCGGGAGGAGGACGGCCAGCGCGTGATGCAGCAATCCGAAATCACCGTGCGCGTTCTGCTCGGCCGGGGTGATGTTTCGGACACCGTCTGGACCTGCGATCTCAGCCACGAGTACGTCACCATCAATGCGGACTACCGATCCTGATTTTTCCTGAAAGTGGCCTGTCGAAATGAATGATGCCCCGAACGCGCAATGGACACAATTTCTCCGGCGCGCCGAATTGTTCATGGACCGCGTGGAACAGTCTTTGCCGCACGGTCTGCAGCAACCTGACTGGGGCGCGTCGATTGCCTTTCGCTATCGCCGTCGATCGTCCGGCCAAGGCGTTATTTCTCCCGTGCAACACATCGGTGCGATGCGGCTGGAAGATCTGAAAGAAATCGATCTTCAGAAAGAAAAAATCCAGCGCAACACGGCGCAATTTGTGCGTGGCGCCACAGCCAATAATGTGCTGTTGACCGGTGCGCGGGGCACCGGTAAATCGTCGTTGATTCGCGCCTGTCTGCACACTTACAGCGCACAGGGTTTGCGGCTGATTGAAGTTGATAAAACGGATTTGGTTGACTTGCCTGAAATCGTGGAAGTGGTTGCAGCGCGGCCCGAAAAATTCATTGTCTTTTGTGACGATCTGAGCTTCGATGAGGGTGAGGCGGGCTATAAAGCGCTCAAATCGGTGCTTGACGGATCGGTGGCCGCGGCAACACCCAACGTGCTGATCTACGCGACCAGCAACCGCCGCCATTTGTTGCCGGAGTACATGTCCGAGAATCTGACATACCAGCATACCCAGGACGGCGAAGTGCATCCCGGTGAAGTGGTGGAGGAAAAAATTTCCCTTTCCGAGCGCTTTGGTTTGTGGGTGAGCTTCTACCCGTTTTCCCAGGACGAATATCTGCACATTGCGGCGCAGTGGCTAAAGGTGCTCGGCGTTGCAGAAGAACGGATCGACGCCAGCCGGGCGGAGGCTTTGCTGTGGGCTCTGGAGCGGGGTTCGCGCAGCGGTCGCGTGGCG
>CAIOLZ010000288.1 GCA_903859265.1 uncultured beta proteobacterium | reverse complement strand
GCTGTCAATCAGCTCAGTCATGAAAAGTCCCTGCTGACCCAATACGCCACCCAGGCCCGTTTTGCCCTGGCCCAGTTATATGACCGCGGCAGTGAAGATGTCAGACAGGAGGGCGCGCATGCGACCAAACCTTAGTCTGTCCATGCTGTGCCTGGCCGTGTTGAGCGCCTGTTCCTCGATCCATACCGCGCACGGGCCGAGCACGCCTGACAACGAACCTACCATCAAATCACTGGCAAACCGCAAAGTGGTGCTGGATGAACAGCAACGGGTCATCAGCAACAACGCTCAGGCCATTGACGCCTATCGCAATTTTCTGGCCATCGCACCCAAAGCCAGCCAGCGCGCCGAAGCCATGCGCCGCATCGGTGATCTGGAAATGGACAGCGCGGATGGCGTCAATGCGCAAGGCGATCCGGACTTCACGGCCGCCATCGGCAGCTATCAGGCGTACCTGAAGGAGTATCCGGATGCACCTGACAATGACCGGATTCTGTACCAGCTGGCGCGTGGCCAGGAACAGGGCGGAGACCTGAACGCGGCGCTCGAGACGCTGCATACGCTGGTCAGCAGTTACCCGAAATCGGCTTACGGTGACGAAGCGCAGTTCCGGCTGGGTGAACTGCTGTTTGCCACGGGCGCCTATGCAAGGGCCGAGCTGGCCTATGGCACCGTGCTGCAATCGGGCCAGTTCGGCAAATACTACGATCGCGCCATGTACATGCAGGGCTGGTCGCGTTTCAAACAGGGTAATCTGGAACAGGGACTCGAATCGTTCTTCGGTGTGCTGGATCTGAAACTGTCCGACCGTCAGGGTGAAGCAGGGCTGGACTCGATTCCGGGACTGTCACGCGCCGATCTGGAACTGCTGGAAGATACCTTCCGGGTTACCAGCCTGTCACTGGAAAATCTGCAGGGCGCTGAATCGATTCCGACCTACATGACCACCCCGCTGCGCCATGCGTATGAGTACCGCGTGTATGAACAGCTTGGCGAACTTTACCTGAAACAGGAGCGGATCAAGGATGCCGCCGACACCTTCAGCATGTTCGCCCACCAGAATCCCACGCATGCCAGGGCACCGGTGTTGCAGGCCCGGGTAATCGAAATCTATGCGTAGAATGGTTTCGCTTCGCTGGCCCTGCAGGCCAAAAAAGAATACGTGAGTCACTACGGAATCGTCAGCGAATATCGCAGCGCCAATCCGCTCGGCTGGGACAAAGCGCAGAATCTGGTCAGGCTGCACCTGGGTGAACTGGCGCGCTACTACCACGCCAGCGCCCAGAAGTCCAAAAGCAGTGAAGACTATGCCGAGGCCATCCACTGGTACCGGCTGTATCTGAGTTCATTCCCGACTGACAAGGATGCCGCGGAAAACAATTTCCTGCTGGCCGAACTGCTGTTTGAAGCGGGCCGCTTTGCCGAAGCCAGTATTGAATACCAGCATACCGCGTATGACTATCCGGCCAATGTGCGCAGTGCCGACGCCGGTTATGCGGCGCTGCTCGGATTTGCCCGGCAGATTGAATCCGCCGACGACAGCCAGAAAGTGATCCTGCAAAAAGCCACGGTGGAAAGCGAACTGAAGTTTGCCGGGCAGTTTGGCAATGATCCGCGCGCTGCACCTGTACTGGCCAATGCCGCTGAAAAGCTGCTCAACCTGAAAGAATATCAACAGGCTGCCGAGGTCGCGCAAAAAATCGTTGACCTGCAACCCGCTGCTCCGGCCGAGCAGC
>CAIOLZ010000287.1 GCA_903859265.1 uncultured beta proteobacterium | reverse complement strand
TCCACCACAAAGCCCAAACCCGCTTCCAGTGGCGTGTCCGTGTTGTCAATATCGACGGCAAAGTCGCGGTAGCCTTTTTCCAGTCGCAAGCTCTCCAGCGCCATCAGGCCGGCATGCACCAGCGGCGCGCCATGTGCCGCGGCGCCTGTGATCAGCGCGTCGTACACCGTGTGCGAGTACTCCGTGGGAATGTAGAGTTCATAGCCCAACTCTCCCATGTAAGTCACGCGCACGGTGAGGATTCTTGCGAAGCCGACTTCCACTTCGCAACTTGCACGAAACGGCACTTTCGCGGACGAGAGGTCGGCTCCACTGATGCTTTGCAGCAAGTCCCTTGAGCGCGGCCCTTGCAGACTCAGCAAGGTGTAGGCAGACGTCACGTCGGTCAGTGTGCAGTGCTCACCGGGATGCGTATGGCGTCGCAGCCAACTGCTGGTGACCCGTTGCAGGACATCACCAGTGACCAGTAGAAACTCCTGCTCGCCCAGACGCGTGATGGTCAGGTCAGCGACGATACCGCCCTGAGCATTGAGCCATTGGGTATAGATATTGCGCCCAACCGGAACAGATACCGAATTGGCGCTGACTCGGCTAAGCACCTCCTCGGCATCCTGCCCTTGCACCAGAAACTTGCCCATGAAACTCTTGTCAAACAGCGCAACGCTTTCACGGGTGGCCCTGTGCTCCAGCGCGGAATAATGGAACCAGGGCTGGCGCTCAAAGTTGTAGTCAACCGATGGATTCTTTCCGTCCTGCGAAAACCAGTAAGGCATTTCCCAACCGCTGAGCGATACAAAATATGCGCCCAGCGCCGCATAGCGGTCGTGCAGGGCGAGTCGGCGCACATTGCGCGCTGACTTGTGCGCGTAGTTGGGCAAACCTGCGTAATTGAAGATGTAGCCCAGCGTGTGGGGCGTGCGCTCGGCCAGAAAGGTCTTGGTCGATTCGTGGGGCTGGGTGCGGGTCAGCGCAATCCCGGTGGTGTCCTGCGAGGCGTTGCCATGGGCAATCATCTCAGCCATCAACCGGCCCATACCACCGGCGGACAAAATGCCCAGCGAGTTCAGACCGCTGGCGACAAACAGGCCATCGACTTCCGGGCTCTCGCCCATCAGGAAAGCGCCGTCCGGTGTAAAGCTCTCGGGACCGCAGAAGAAGGTTTTGATGCCTGTGGTGTTCATGACGGGGAAGCGCTCGAAGGCACGCTCAAGGAATGGCGTCATGCGCTCCCAGTCGGGCGGCAGAGTCAGGAAGCTGGCGTTATTGGAGATGCCCTGTGGTGACCAACTGGCCCCTTTGGGTTCAAACATGCCAAACAGCAGTCCCCCGTTTTCCTCCCGCACATAGGCATAGGAGTCCGGGTCCTCAACCACCGGCAGGCGGTTGTGCACACCGGCGATCGCTTCGGTCAGCAGGTAATAGTGTTCGGCGGCCTGCAGCGGAACCGACACGCCGAGTTTGGCGCCCAACTGGCGCGACCACATGCCTGCCGCCAGCACCACCACGTCTGCGGCAATGTCGCCCTGAGCCGTGCAAACACCCGTCACACGCCGGTCTTTCAGAGCAAAGTCTGTGACCTGTACGCCTTCGAGAATCTGCACGCCCTGCATGCGTGCGCCCTTGGCCAGTGACAT
>CAIOLZ010000286.1 GCA_903859265.1 uncultured beta proteobacterium | reverse complement strand
CCGCAAAACACCATCATCGGCGGTGCCAGCCTGTGGGTGATGGCAGGCAAGCCCGCCAGCCATTACAAGGGCGTTGCCAGCTTTTTCAACTATCTGTCGAGCCCGCAAGTACAGGCCGCCAGCCACCAGCGCACCGGTTACCTGCCCATCACGATGGCCGCATTTGAACTGACCGAAAAATCAGGTTTCTACAAAAAGAACCCCGGCACCGAAGTTGCGGTGAACCAGATGATCCGCAAGACCACCGACAAATCGCGCGGCGTACGTCTGGGTAACTTTGTGCAGATTCGTGCCATTGAGGACGAAGAAACCGAACAAATCTGGACCGGCAAAAAAACCGCCAAAGAGGCCCTTGACTCTGCTGTGAGCCGCGGCAACGAGCTGCTGGCAAAGTTCCAGGCAGCCAACAAATAGGCTTCCGAGAGGCCTGTGGAAAAACGCGCTTTCTTCCGCTCGGCGTGGTTGCCCTGGGCGCTGCTGGCGCCGCAGTTGCTGGTGGTGGGGGTGTTCTTTTTCTGGCCGGCGGCGCAGGCACTGCTGCAATCCTTGCAGCAGCAGGACGCGTTTGGCACCAGCGTGACCTGGGTCGGACTCGATAACTTCCGCGCGCTGTGGCGGGACGCCACCTACCTGGCTTCGTTTCAGACAACGCTGGTTTTTTCCACTCTGGTGACCTGCCTGGGCCTGGGCATTGCGCTGGTGCTGGCCGTTTTTGCGGACCGCGTCATTCAAGGTGCCACGTTCTACAAAACGGTGCTGATCATTCCCTATGCTGTCGCTCCGGCAGTGTGCGGCATTTTGTGGGCGTTCATGTTTTCCACCTCCATCGGTGTCGTGACCTACGGGCTGCACCGCATCGGCTTTGACTGGAATCACCTGCTCAACAGCAACCACGCCATGGCGCTGGTGGTGATGGCGGCGGTATGGAAGCAAATTTCCTACAACTTTCTGTTTTTTCTGGCCGGCCTGAACGCAATACCGAAGTCACTGATCGAGGCCGCCGCCATTGACGGTGCCAAACCGTGGCGGCGCTTCTGGACGATCCAGTTGCCGCTGCTGGCGCCCACCAGCTTTTTCCTGCTGGTGATCAACCTGGTGTACGCGTTTTTTGACACCTTTGCCATCATTGACGCAACCACCCAGGGCGGCCCCGGCAAGGCCACATCGACACTGGTTTACCGGGTTTACTTTGACGGCTTCAGGGGCATGGACTTTGGCGGTTCGGCAGCGCAATCGGTGGTGCTGATGGTGATCGTGATAGCACTCACTGTGGTGCAGTTTCGCTATGTAGAAAAGAAAGTCCAGTACGCATGAGGAATGCCCATGGTTGAACGACGCGGCGCCTTAACGCTGTTAACCCACGCGGTCCTGATTCTCGGTGCGCTGGTGGTGATCTTTCCGGTTTACCTGGCGTTTGTGGCATCTACCCATGCGCCCCAGGAAATCATGCAGTCGCCCATGCCCTTGTGGCCCGGCAGCCACTTCTGGGAAAGCTATAGCGCCGCGCTCAACGGCAAGGGAAGCGGCGCTTCGTCATCGCCAGTGGCACGCATGATCTGGGTCAGCTTCGTGGTGACCATGATCATTACGGTCGGCAAGATCAGCATCTCGCTGATGTCGGCGTTTGCGGTGGTCTATTTCCGATTTCCCCTGCGCCAGCTATGTTTCTGGCTGATTT
>CAIOLZ010000285.1 GCA_903859265.1 uncultured beta proteobacterium | reverse complement strand
CTGCACCAGGGTTCACCCGATCAGGTGGCGCGCATGCTGATCGACGAAGTGGCCGAAATCGGTATCGCGACCGAATCCCTGGTCAGTTACGACGAACTGGTGACCCTGCCATGTTACGAATGGCAACACGTGCTGGTGCTGCCATTCGACCATCCGCTGGCCAAAAAAGAATTCATCAAGCTCGAAGACGTCGCCAAAGAACCGCTCATCACCTACCACCCGTCGTTTACCGGGCGCACAAAAATCGATCAGGCCTTTCTCGCCCGCAAACTCGAGCCGCGCATTGCGCTGGAGGCCATCGATTCAGACGTGATCAAGACCTACGTGCGCCTTGGCATGGGCGTTGGTATTGCTGCCGAGATGGCAGTGCAGGACGTGCTGGAAGACAACGCCAAAAATCCGGGTAGCGCGGGTGTGACGGGTCTGGTGGTGCGCCCGGCAGGCCACATGTTTGGCAAAAATATTGCGCGGGTGGCCTTCAAACGCAGCGCGTATCTGCGCAATTTTGTCTATACCTTCACCGAACTGTTGAGCGATAAGCTCACGCGCGACCTGGTCACCCGTGCCATGTCGGGCCACGTCAAGGACGAAGAAGTATGAAGCCGTTGCAATCCCGTCTGCCGCAGGTGGGCACTACCATTTTTACCGTGATGTCTGCCTTGGCGGCCGAGCACAAGGCCGTCAATCTGGGCCAGGGATTCCCGGACTTTGCCTGCGATCCGGCACTGGTGGACAGCGTCACCCGCGCGATGCAGGCAGGCCATAACCAGTACCCGCCCATGATTGGCGTGGCAGCCTTGCGCCAGGCCATATCCGCCAAGATCAGTGCGCTGTATCAAACACCGGACCAGACGCCCTACAACCCGGACCTTGACATCACAATCACCGCGGGCGCTACCCAGGCCATCCTCACGGCCATACTCGCCATCGTCCATCCGGGTGACGAAGTCATTGTGCTGGAGCCGTGCTACGACAGTTATGTGCCCAACATTGAACTCGCCGGTGGCGTGGTGGTGCGCGTTCCCCTGACGCCCGGCACATTCCGACCCGACTTTGAGAAGATTGCTGCTGCCCTTGGCCCACGCACCCGCGCCATCATCATCAACACACCGCATAACCCCAGCGCCACGGTCTGGAGCGATGCTGACATGCGCGCACTGGAGACGCTGCTTGCGCCCACTGAGGTCCTGTTGATCAGCGATGAGGTTTACGAGCACATGGTATTTGATGGCGCGCAACACCAAAGTGCTGCGCGCTTCCCCGGACTGGCCGAGCGCGCGTTTATCGTGTCGAGCTTTGGAAAGACCTACCACGTGACTGGCTGGAAAGTGGGTTACGTTGCAGCCCCTGCGGCGCTGAGCGCAGAGTTTCGCAAGGTACACCAGTTCAATGTGTTCACGGTCAATACGCCGATGCAATATGCGCTCGCAGAAAGCATGGCCAATCCTGCGCCCTACCTCGATTTGCCAGCGTTTTACCAGCGCAAGCGTGACCTGTTTCGCGCCGGCTTGAAAAACACGCGTTTCAAGCTCCTTCCCAGCGAGGGCAGCTACTTTCAGTGTGTCGATATATCGGCGGTCAGTGATCTCAAGGAGGCTGATTTTTGCAAGTGGCTCACGCGCGAAGTGGGCGTCGCGGCGATTCCGCTATCCGCGTTTTATGGCAGCGGCTTTGATCAGCGCGTGGTGCGTTTTTGCTTTGCCAAACAGGACACGACCTTGCAACTGGCGCTGGAACGCTTGAGCGGCCTGTAAATTCATCACTGAAGTTGCGTCCAAGCCTTATCCAGCCGCTTGACACTGACCGGCTGCGGCGTGCGCAACTCCTGTGCGAAAAAACTCACCCTTAACTCTTCGAGCAGCCAGCGGAATTCCAGCATGCGCTCATCCACCACACCCTTGCGTTCCGCCACCAGACGCCAATAGCGCTGCTCCTGCGGACGCAACTCGGCAAGGCGCGCCGCATCACGCGCGGGGTCCGAGCGGTATTTTTCCAGCCGCAACGTAATGGCTTTCAAATAGCGCGGCAGGTGGTGCAAACGCTCCCACG
>CAIOLZ010000284.1 GCA_903859265.1 uncultured beta proteobacterium | reverse complement strand
ATTGTTTGTTTTCGCCCGTTCAGTTCTGTCTTTCAACCACTCTTATGAAATGGCAACCACGATGACACTCCAAAAATCCAGACTTCTGCTGGCCACCTTCACTGCCTGCGCACTGAGCCTCTTTGCAAATGCCGCACTCGCTGCAGAGCCCTTGAAAATTGGTCTCGTTTTGCCCATGAGCGGACCCTTCGCGAGCTACGGCAAGCAGATTGAGCACGGCGTACGCCTCTACCTGGCGCAAAGTGGCGGGGTATTTTCAGGCCGTAAAGTCGAAATTTTGATCAAGGATGACACGGGTGTCGCGCCCGAGATCAGCTTGCGCGCCGCGCAGGAGTTTGTCGTGCAGGATAAGGTGGATGTACTCGCCGGCTTTGGGTTGACGCCTTCTGCCTTTGCTGCAGCGTCGGTCGCAACCCAGGCCAAGGTGCCCATGGTCGTCATGAATGCGGCCACCTCTTCCATCACCACCAAATCGAATTACATCGTTCGGGTGTCACACACCCTGCCGCAATTGACAGCACCCATGGCCACCTGGGCCGCCAAAAACAACATCAAAAAGGTGTTCACACTGGTGGCTGATTTTGGCCCTGGCATCGACGCCGAAACGCAGTTCAAGAAAACCTTTACCGCAGCCGGTGGCGAAATCGTGGGCGAGGTTCGCACACCGGTCAAGAACCCCGAATTTGCGCCATTCCTGCAGCGAATCAAGGACTACAAACCGGAAGCGGTTTTCCTATTCCTGCCCCCGGGTGAGCAGACCACCGCCTTCATGAAGAGTTTCATTGAGCGGGGCATGGCCAAGGACGGCATCCGCATCATTGCCACCGGCGATCTGACATCCGAAGACATGCTCGAGGGAATGGGTGACAGTGCCCTGGGCATCGTTAATGCGTTCCATTACTCGGAGGTGCACAACTCAGCGGAAAACAAGTCCTTTGTGTCGGCGTTTTACAAAGCCTATCCCAACGACCGCCCCAATTTCATGGCAGTGGCAGGTTTTGACGGTATGCAGCTGATTGCCAAGGCATTGGAGAAAACTGGCGGTGACTCCAGTGCGGACAAGTTCCTGGCGGCTGCCAAGGGCCTGAGCTGGACCAGCCCCCGGGGACCCATCAGCATTGACCCGCAAACCCGCGATATCGTGCAAACGGTGTATATCCGCAAAGTGGAAAAGGTCGCTGGCAAACTGCAGAACGTTGAATTCGAGAGCACCCCTGACTTCAAGGACCCGGGCAAACCATGAACCAAGAAACCCTTGACCGATTTGCCATTCGCGAGCTGATTGAAAACTGGGCGCTTTGGCGTGATGCCGGCGACTGGGAGCGCTTCGCAACCGTCTGGCACGACGATGGCGTGATGATGGCAACCTGGTTTCAGGGCCCGGCAGCGGAATTCATCCGCGTCACGCAGGAGGGTTGGGCCAAGGGCGTAAGCATCCTGCACTTCCTGGGCGGCACTTCCATCGATCTGGCAGGCTCACGGGCCATCGCACAAACCAAGATGACGATCTCTCAACGCGGGCAGGTCAATGGTGTGCTGTGTGACGTTGTTTGCACCGGCCGCTTCCACGATTTTGTTGAAAAACGCAATGGAAAGTGGGGCGTGGTCTTGCGCCAGCCAATCTATGAGAAAGACCGTATCGATCCCGTGGACCCGGCTGCCAAACTGGAAATCGACCAGACTGCATTGGCGCAGTTTCCCAAAGGCTACCAACACCTGGCCTATATACAGACGCAAATTGGCTACAAGGTCAAACTTGACATGCCGCAACTGACCGGACCGGAGGTCGATCGTTTGTACCAACGAGGCGCCCATTGGCTGGCCGGCCAACCCCTACACAATTGGCGTGACTAGGCAAGCAAGGGGGTGCATCGTCACCCGCGAAACCTTGGTGCGCACCGGCATGCGCAGGTCATTGGGTGGCCCCGTCCAACAGCTCCAGCGCTTCGTCCATGGCGAAGCTGCGCATGGCGGCCTTGAACGCGACAAACTTGTCTTGCAACAACTCGGCCAGCAAGGTTTCATGCTGCTCAAACAGCCGCCAGGCGTTGGGGTCATCGTCCTGCAAAAAGCTGCGAAGTCTATCGAGCATGGCCTGAACCTGGGCCGGGTCGGGCTTCGCCATTGTTGCGGGGTTTGCGAGCGTTGGTAGAGCGCTCACTGCGGATTCAATGGCGGCTATCTGGACCTGTAGCGCACCGTCCAAAGTAACCATGTCGATCGGTAACTGCCCTGCATGCAGGGCGGTTTCTGCGGCGCCGGCGAGATCGGAAACATGCATGGCCCCGATGGTGGCGGCCAGGCCTTTGAGCGTATGGGCAATGCGTTGCGCAGTTGTCAGGTCGTTCGCGGCGATGGCTGCACGCATACGCTGCACCGCATCGGCCTGCTCCTGTGCAAAATTGCGCAACAGCGTGAGATAGCGGTCCTGCTGGCCCATGACACGGCGCAGTCCGCTTTGCACGTCAACCCCTTCAATGGCGATGGGTAACGCCGCAATGACGGGGGCAGGTTCGACGCAGGGCATTTCAACAGCGGCCAGCAATCCTGCTGCATCCCGTGCCACCCATTGCAGCATCGTTTTATAGAGCTGCTCCGGCTCAACCGGCTTTGCTACGACGTCAACCATGCCGGCGTCCAGACAACGCTGGCGATCCGCATCCATCGCATTGGCAGTCATGGCAATGATGGGAACCGCACTCCATTGCGGCAATGCCTTGATTGCCAGCGTGGCAGCAATACCATCCATGACCGGCATCTGCATATCCATCAAAATGGCGTCAAACACCGGTTCACCGGTTTGCGCCTGGCACTTTTGCAGTGCGATGCGTCCGTTATCGGCGACCTCCACCATGACACCGACTTCATGCAAAAGCTCGGTCGCAACCTGCTGATTGATCGGATTGTCTTCTGCCAGCAGCACCCGCAGACCGCGCAGGGCACCGGACAGTTGCAGCGCCTTCATATCCATCGCTACTTTGTGCGTGGGCTTGCCGGTCGTACTTTGCGTTGCGCTGGCAACACCGAACTGCGCTGTAAACCAGAAAGTAGAACCTACAGCCTCTTCACTTTCCACGCCTACCTCACCGCCCATACGCTCCACCAGTTGTTTGGAGATGGCCAGCCCCAACCCGGTACCACCGTACTTGCGGGTCGTCGAGTTATCCGCCTGCTGAAAGCTCTGAAACAGCTTGCCAATTTGCGCTGCCGATAACCCGATACCCGTATCCCTGACAGCAAACCGCAGCACTACCTCGTCATCCCGGCGTTCCTGAACAGCCACTGAAATGGCAACGACGCCTGTTTCCGTGAACTTGACCGCATTGTTGGCGAAGTTGATCAGGATCTGGCGCAGCCGCAAGGGGTCTCCCTTGAGGACGCCAGGCGTGTCGGGCGTTACATCGAATGTCAGTTGCAAACCTTTTTGTTCCGCCTTGTCGGCAATCAGCGTGCGCACATCGTCCACCACGGTTTGCATGAAGAAGTCGATGGTCTCGAGTTGCAGCATGCCCGCCTCGATCTTCGAGATATCCAGCACATCATTCACGATGCCCAGCAGATGCTGTCCGGCGCTCTGGATTTTCTGCACATAGTCGCGTTGGCGCGGCGTCAGTTCGGTGTTGAGCGCCAGGTGACTCATGCCAATGACCGCATTCATTGGCGTACGAATTTCGTGGCTCATATTGGCCAGAAATGCGCTCTTGTGCTGGTTGGCCGCTTCGGCCGCGGCGCGCGCCACTATGAGTTGCGCCTGGGCTGACTTCAGCTCCCGATGCTGTTCCTCCAGCTCCCTGAGCGCGCCACTGAGCTGCTGCGTCCGAACCTCGACAGTGCTCTCCAGATTCGCGTAAAGGTTGGCATTTTCGATCGAGATGGCGGCCTGCGATGCCAGCACACGCATGGTCTCGAGCCGGCCCGGCGTAAATACATCGCTGGCGAGGCTGTTTTCCAGATAAAGCACGCCCCTGAGCGTCCCGGCAATGAGCAAAGGCACGCACATCACGGACTTGGCCTGGGAAGACTGGATATAGGGATCCTGGGTAAAGTCGCCATGCAGCGCGGCATTGCCTAGCACCACGTTATCGAGTGTTCGTGCCACGTAATGGATGACGCTTTTTGCCAGCCCCTCACTGGCATCGAGCGGGCTCGACGCCATGATTTCTTCAGGCCGATCCTCATCGCGCCGCGCCTCGATAAACAGCGAACTCGAGGAAGCGCCGGTGAGCAACAAGACCTCCTTGTTGGACCCAGCGTTCTCCCGCAGGATGCGCATCAGTTTGACAAACAGGTCACGCGCCACGATTTCACTCGACAGCGTTTGCGCCGCCTTGGAAATCGTTATCAGGTCCAGCGAACGACCGCTGGAATCTGACTGACTGATCTTGGTATTGGTGACCTTCGCTGTAGTCTGGTTGCGGCTTGTGGCGCTGTAGGTTTGTCTGGGAATCAGCTGCGCAAAGGTTTCTTCCAGGTACATCACCTTGGCGCTTGCGCCCCAGCGGGCATACAAATACCTGGCCTCGCTCAGATAGAACCCCGCGACCTTGAGCCGGTTTTGTTCCAGATTGAACCGGCCCGTAAGCTCGTTGATCAGCGCCTCGTGGCTCAAATACCCGCTGGCGGTAGCGGCTTCAATGGCGCGCTCGTACAAATTGCCTGCCTGTTCAGCACCACCGTCGAGCCGTTTGAGCTCGGAGCGCATCAAGAGGTCGAGATGAAGGAAGTTTTCCGGGCAATGGGCAGCCCAGCGCTGCATTGCCTTGCTTTCTTTTTTCAGGCGGCTGTAGAACATCCTCTTGTCGCCTGGCTTGCATGTGCGGTAGAGCGCCGCAATCGTGAGGAACGCATACAGGCAAAAATCCGTGGTCCAGGAGGAACTGACCAGCGCCTGCATCAGCTGCCCTTTGTCTATTTTGCGAACATAGTCAAGTGCCGTCGCGTAGTCGCCATATTCAAAGTGGATGACCAGCTTGCTCAGGTAATAGATAGCCAAGGCATTGAGCGCCTGGCTCTCCCGCATTTCTTCCAGGCAGGACAGCTCGTCGAATTCAGCGTCATTCAAGCTCAAGCGGCCATACGTCTGGCCACACAGATTTTTCCGGAGCTGCTGTTGAACCCTGGAAAAATTCAAGGCGCTTTGGTTCTTGGTTTCGGCAATGATGACCAGGTATTTCTGTGCCTCCTGAATGGCGCTGGGCAGGTTGACGTGGGTTTCCCATTGCGTCATGAAGCTGCCGGCATACCCCAAATAGAACAAGTCGCCGGACTGGAAGCCGGCGTCAATCGCGCGCTTGAAGTAGGGCGTGAGCGTGCGCCAATGGTGGTTCCAGACATGGGTGAAAGTCGTATAGACCCAGATTGCCCGGCACCGCACGGCAAGGTCATTCTGAACCTCGTTGAGCTTCACGCCGAGGCGGCCAAACGCATCACCGGTTTTCAGATCCTTGAATATGCCGTTGAGAATAATTCCGTAGCACGCATAGGCAAAAGCCGAGTCCGGACAATTTCCATGGGCCAGTGACAGATTCACCTGGCGCATGGCTGCAATCGCAAACAGATTGGCGTTGGCGTTTTGATAGGCCGCAGGAGAAATTTCCGTCAGTATCGTGATCGCCAAGCGAATGTCGGGCCGGGTCATTGCAGGCAGGTCTATCAGGCTCGCCACCGGGCGCCTGCCCACATTCCACTTGGTGGCCAGCGCTTCTCGAACGACGGCCAACAGCGAGGGCTTTTCATCGACCGCGACGCCCAGTATGGCCAGGGCCTGGACGCCAACCTGAATTGCTTCGGCAAGTTTGTCCATGACCACATACTGCCGAAGGCGCATCTGAAATATTTTTGCCTTGTCGAGATTGGTCTTGGCGCGCCTCAGAAGCGTCTGGTACTGGGTTTCGGCGGCTTCGAAGTCACCGCATAAATAGGAGCACTCCAGCAGCTCGCGTGCCATCGAAAATGCCAGGTCATAGTCGTTCGCCCACGACGCGTCGGTAAGCATTGAAGCACCAATATTGAGGTGCTCAAACGCCGGGCGATAGGCAGTAGATGCCTTCGCCTTCTCTCCCGCGGCAAGGTTCATGCGCGCCAGTGCGATTCTTTCCCGAGGATCCTCAATCAGGTGCCTGGCATAGTTCAGGTGCCGCACCGTATCCATCAATTGGCCCGACTGATCGCGCGCCGATGTGTTTTTGAGCAGCAAACGGCCTATTCCGAGATGGACCCTGTCTTTATGGTCGTCGGCAATGAGTGCATAGGCGGCCTGCTGAATCCGGTCATGCTTGAATTGGCACAGGACATCAAAACTTTCACTGTCAACGGCCTCTTCCCGGGAACCGTCTTCCTGGCTCATGGCCTGCGCCAATCGGTACTGGTCGCTTAACGGAACAATGATCTCGTCGCGAACCGCCGGCCACAGCGCCCTGACCGCCGCGAGAAAGGGTATATCCATGACGCGCGCGAGTGTGCGCACATCGAACTGACTACCGATACAGGCAGCGATCTGCAGCACTTCCTGTGACTCCACCGGCAACTGTTTGAGACGTGCAACCATGAAATCCGCCACATTGGGGCTGACTTCTACTGCAGCAATTCGCTCGATATCCCAAACCCATCCGCCGGCCGACGGAGAGATTTCAATACAGCGCTCCAGATACAGCTTGCGCAACAATTCATGCACAAAAAACGGATTGCCCTGCGTCTTCTGAAAAATGGATGCCGACAGCTCGCGCACCGCCTCCACGTCGCGGTGCACCGCGCCGGCAACGATCAAGGGAACCGTCTCCCGGGTCAGGGGCAGCAGGTTGAGTTCAGCGACTGACTTGCTCTTGCGGATTGCCGCCAGCGCAAGGGCCATGGGGTGGCCATCGCTGACTTCGTTGCTGCGGTAACCGGCAATCAGGTAAAGGTAACCGACCTCACTGGACGTCACCAGGCTTTCCACCAGGTTCAGCGTGGCCGTGTCGCTCCACTGAAGATCGTCCAGAAATATGGCCAGCGGGTGGTCCGCCGTTGCAAACACGCCAATCAGGCGCCGGAACGTTACGAGAAAACGATTCTTGGTTTCCTCGGGATTCATCTCCTGAGGCGGTGGCTGCGGTCCGATGACCTCGGCCATCTCGGGCAGCACATCGAGAATAAGTTGCCCGTTGGGACCCAGCGCTTCCTGCAGCCGGCTTTGCCAGTAACTCAGACGGCCGGCTGACTCGCTGAGAATCTGCCGGATCAGTCCCTGAAACGCCTGCGTCACCGCACGGTAGGGCACATCGCGTTCAAACTGGTCGAACTTTCCCTCGATAAAGTAACCCTTGCTGTGGACGATGGGCTTTTTGACCTCGTGGACCAGCGATGTCTTGCCGACGCCGGAGTTTCCCGTCACGCAGATCATTTCTGTATTGCCGCGCGCTACCGCAGCAAAGCCCGTCAGCAACGACTGCGTTTCAGCCTCGCGCCCGTAGAGTATTTGCGGGATCTGGAATTTTTCGGAAATGTCCGATCTCGCCAGTGGAAAAACTTCAATGGCACGTTTGGCGTCCCATTGATCGCGGCAGTTGCGCAAGTCGTCCAACAGGCCTTGCGAGCTCTGATAACGGTCTTCCGGAACTTTGGACAACAGCTTGAGGATGACCTTTGCCAGCATCTCCGGGATGGCAGGATTGATGCTTCGCGGGGAAGGCGGAATTTTGGCAATATGGCTGTAAATCCATCCCATGGTGTCCTCGGCGGAGAACGGGGGATAGCCACCGGTTATCAATTCGTAAAACGTGGCACCGAGCGAGTAGTAGTCGGTGCGGTAGTCAATCAGCCGGTTGATGCGTCCGGTCTGCTCCGGCGCGATATAGACCAGCGACCCCTCGAGCAGGTTGGCGGTGCTGACGTCCTGCCGTTCGCGCGATAACTCGGTGGAAATACCGAAGTCGATGATGCGCGTCGCTCCAGTGCTTTCGTTCCACAGAATATTGCGCGGGTTGATGTCTTTGTGAATGATGTGGGCATGGTGGATACCCTGCAAAACCTGCACGATATCCATGGCAAGCTTGAGGAAACTGTCCATGGCGAACGGGCTCCTGGCAACCGCCCGGCTCTCCCGGAGGTGGCACGCCAGATCAACGCCGGCACCGTCTTCCATCACGATTGCAACGCTGTGGCCGTAGCGCTCCAGATTGTCCACACGGATAACCCCCGGTACGTCAATCAGGCGCCTGGCCAGTTGAAATTCGTGCTGAAGCTGCGCGATTTCTCCTCGTGTCGGGTGGGGCGTTCTCAGCGTCTTGAGTACCACCGTTTTCTGGTCAGCCTCGCGCACGGCGCGGTAAATAATCGTCTTGTGTGACTCGTGGATCGTGGATTCGATCCGGTAGCCGGGGACTATTTGCAGCATTCTTTTTCCAATCCTAGAACGTTGAATACTGCCCGCATAGTTCAAATACTGATGCTGTTCGGAATCATGGACGGCAACTGGCATTGGTAGGGCATGGGCCTGCCCCTGTTGCGTTGCCGTATGGTCTTCTCGATCCCGGCGAGGTCTTCCTGAAAGTCCAGCACGAACTCCGAAACTTTGGGGTCCGTAAAGTAGGGAACTCGCGGGTTCGAGCTGTACTGACCCAAAGTATCAAACTGGATTCCGGACAGCAGATAGCCGAAGGACACAATGTAGAGCGCTATGTCCAGCGGTGGATACCACTTCATGCAATCTTCGGCTGAATCTATGACCGTGCTTTTTTGCGGTGGCGCGTGGTAAATGGTGCCGGAGACTGCAGGTGAATACGTCATCAGGGGAAACTGCGCGTAATTGACAGAGGCGTGTTGCGGGCCTGCAATGTAGATGATGTGCGAAACGATATCGATCAGGTAATCGCGGCTGTCGAGCCGAAATGGCGCATCCGGATTGCCTGTGGCACTGAGGCCATTTAATCCCTTGAAACCCGCGTACAGGGGCGACACCAGCTCATTGATCCAGCCCTGCACTTCGTAATCGTTTGCCACGGACAGATCGTCGGGGTAATACGCCTTCACATAAGCGCTTACGAATTTCTTGATCGCCTGCCAAAGCAGCAGTGTGTCGTCCCTGAACGGGAAATCGGGCAGCGCATCGACGCCCCGCAGCTTGAACAGATTGTCCGGAATGTGCTCGTCCCAACGCCAGGCATCCCATGCCTTGACGAGCAGTTGGCGGGTTGACTCGATCGTCGGTCCGATCACCGTTGCGACCACACCGCCAGGGATGATCAGGCTGTGCAGCGCAGAGTCATTGATCTCAATCGTGAAACGGAAATGCGGGAGCAGCAGCTTCATCAGCGGATGCTGCGCCGTTAGCTGGCGATGCGTGGCCACGACGATAGGTTCGACAGTGAGGTGGCAGGCGCCAAGATGGGCAACCGATTCGTGCTGAACGGCACAAATTGAATTGGTGATGAATTTCGCGATCTTCCATTTGAAGCCGTTGGCGTCATCGGCGTTCGCACAGTCATTGGGTGTGAATATCGGGGTTGACTCCGCGTCAAATGTCTGCCCGAGCTGAATGGCGATGGGCTGCAACGCACCGGCACCGGGGGGAAAGCCTTGTGGCGGCTCGGGGTTCCAGTAAAACAGGGCAATCGGGGCCGGCAGATAGCGCTGCTCGCCATGCACCTTGCCTCCCTGGGCGCCTACGAACTGGGCGTAGTCGCATACATAAAGGCGGTTTTGCTGCGCAGCTTGCTGCAAGCTTATGTCGTCGCGCTGGATGACAGATTGAAACATGGCGTCTGTCAGCGGCATCTTTTTGAGCAGGTCAGCCAGCAATACGGCCTGCGTATCGGTCCCTGGCTGCGCTTTTACGCCGAGAAGATTCGTGGTGTTGAAGCCCCCGATTTGGAGGTAGCCAAAAAACCAGTCATGGTCCCAAACGTCTCCTTGCTGGGGCATCCAGTCTTTCTTTTCAAGCGTGAGGGCTGTGGGCTTGGGCAGAACGCTGAAGAGATTCGCATAATCGTCAATACTTTTAGGCCGAAGGTAGGTGCCGTCCTTGTGGTCCCGCAGCATATCGATCATCGTTGACTTCAGGAATGCAGTAACCCCGGACTTCAGAAATTCACCAAGCACTTCCTCCAGACCGGTAAACATTTTTTCCAGGTCTTTGGGCAAATTGACGATGCCGTCAATGGCCTGGCGGATCTTCTTGGGCAAATCGGCCAGTTCCTGCGTGAACGCCTTCAGGTTGTCGATATCTTTGCAAATATTGAGGCTCATTTCGTGCGCCAGCTTTTCGTAGCTTTTTTCAATACCAGCGAAAACGTCGTCTGGCAGGTCGCCCTTGAGCTCCCTTTCCAGAAAATCCATCACCACTGTCTTGAAGTTTTCTGCCAGCGGAATAAATGTTTCTGCAACCTTGGCTTCATAGGCGATAGAGAAGTTTTCACCTTCCGGAACATCGGCCGACAGCGGCAGTGGCTCCAGATAGGTCCGCATGTAGTTGTAGGACGTTCGCGCCAGAGCGAGGTCAAATTTGCGTTGCTCTTGTTGCTCTGACGAGACGTTCTGTGGCAGTGTCGGGTAATCACTGCCTTTCGCGGTATTTTTCATATAGCCTAAAGCGATTTGATTCGATGCGTTAAATCAACTTGGCTACTTTAACTGACATAAATTGCTGAAGTCATGATCGTTGCAGGCATGAACAACCCATTCGGGAGCGAGTACGGATGAACTTTGACGCTTCATTCTTGGTGGTGGACGATATGGAGGGCATGCGCAGACTACTGGGAAACAGCCTTCGCCAACTTGGTTTTTCTGACATTCATACGGCCATGCATGGCGCTGATGCCATGAGCGCGCTTCGGGAACGCCGTTTTGACGCCGTGCTCACGGAT
>CAIOLZ010000283.1 GCA_903859265.1 uncultured beta proteobacterium | reverse complement strand
GTCAGCGCGCTGCTGCAAAGCCATAAGCAGTTGTTGCGAAGCAGCTTTGCGAAATTGGCTTTGCGCCGCCAAAGCAGCGTCTCCCGCTTTCGTCAGCGCGCCCAGTGCATCGGCAGCGGCAGGCGCCGCGACGAACGCCCGTAGTGCCGCTGAAAATGCCTTGCTTCGGTCCAAAGCTTCCTGTCCGCCGGCCAAGCCCATCGTAGGGTCTGCGCGGCGAATGGCTTCAAAGTTTTGGGCAATCCGGTCCGTCGCCTGATCCAGACTTTCTGCCATTGCATGCAGCGTAGCGTCACGCATTTCATTGGCCTGCACAGGCGCAGATGCCGCTGCTACCGCATTGCTGACCGCATCTATCCAGGGAAGCGCTCCCACGGTCAATATGTCCTGCAGGAAATAGGTTTGGGCAATCGGGTCGAGCACCAAACCGGATGTTTCCCCGGCAAAAGCGATGAAACGTTTCAGGTCTTGAAGCAGCTTGGTGCGCGCCGGCGATGCCGCCGCGCTCTTGGCGCCGTTCTCGGAACCAAGCACTTTCAGTTCGGAGTCCAGCCCTGCCCAGGACGCTGAAAGCCCCAACTCAGGGTGCGAATTCACCCAGGCGTCCAGGGCGGCTGTGCTGGTTTTCAGCTGATCCGCGTTGCCTTGCCCGACCGAAGACGCAACTTCTGTCACCAACTCAACCACCTCGGTTCCCAGTGCTTCTGAACGGGCGGTCTTCTGGTCCGAGAACAGTGTGCCAAGCTGGGCATAAGTCATCACCACAAGCGGCACCATCAGAATAGCCGTCATCGACAGCAGCTTCACCGGCATCTTCAGTCGTTGCATCAGGGAAACGCCGGGCGCAACGAAGGGGTTCACGCTGTAGCGGGTTGTCTCATTACGCATGGTTTGCTAACCCTAAAAGTAGAGTCTTCCGGTTTGCTGAAAATAGTAATTGCATTTTGTCTCAACGCTACGCCACCAGACGGTCCAACTCGGCTTTTAACTGTTCTACATCAATCGGTTTGGATACATACCCGTCAGCCCCGGCCCGCTTGAACCTGGCAGCGTCACCAGGTTCTGCGTGCGCGGTAGCCATGATGACGGGCAAGTGCCCCCCCTGCGCCTGCTCCTGCGCACGGATTGCCTGCAGCGCCTGCACGCCATCCATATTGGGCATCATCACATCCATCAAAACCACGTCAAATTTTAGCTTTGCGAGGCATTTCAAAGCCTTGTCACCATCGCCCACCACGACGCCCGTGTGGCCCAGCGTCGATAGCATCGCGACCACCAGCCGCTGGTTGATGAGGTTGTCCTCGGCCACCAATACCTTCAGTGGCCGGGCCGGGTGGTGTTTGCTCTGAGCGTTTGCATTTCCAGGCATGCATTTCCTTTAACTGGTTAGTTGCCGGAGCAACAATTCACACTCTAACGCACCCCGCTGCAACTCCAGGTCGGCCATGGCGGCATCCAGCGGCTCCAGTTCCCTGTCCCAATCCCGCGACGAGCTGTTTGCCAACAATTGATGCAGATTGGCATGCAGCACCATGGCTTCCATATCACCGGCCTGCAGAGCCTGCAAAAGCGCTTGTAGGGCTTCGGTGAATGCCTTGCGGTCAATCTCGCCGGTACGGCTGGAATTGTCCTTCGGGAGCGCATCCGATACAAGACGCGCCGCCACCGACTCCAGTTCCGGTGCGACGATTTGCAGCATTGTGGCAACCGGCGCCATCAAGCTGGCGGCCTCGAACACTTGCCCATGCCGTAACAGCGCGCTTTCAGCCTGAGCGGCCACTTTTGACAAGGCCGTGGCACCCAGGGTTGCCGCCAATCCCTTGAACGCGTGGAGTTCGCGCCTGGCGTCTTCATGGGCGCCATCGGCCAGCATTGCGCAAACGCGGGCCTCGAGCTGTTGCGCATCTGCCAGGAATTTGCGGATAGAACGTTGCATCAGCGCCCGGTTCCCTCCCATGCGCGCCAGGGCGGCTTCCATGTCCAGACCTTCCGGCCAGTGATCCCGGGATTGCTTGGCCGGTTCGTCACGCGGTTGCACGCCATCGACTTTGATAGCTTCTGCCGCCACAGCACTCTTGGGGGCCCAACCGGTATGCCGTACCAGGGTCTCCGTGAGGTTTTTTAAATCGAAAGGTTTACCGACATGGTCGTTCATGCCGGCATTGAGACACTCCTGGCGGTCGCTTTCCATCGCGTTGGCTGTCATCGCAATGACCGGAAGCCGGTCATTGCGGGAGTCTTGCCGCAACAGTCGCGCGGCCGTCAGTCCATCCATGACCGGCATTTGCAAATCCATCAGCACCGCGTCATACATCGGCGTGGCGGCTTTGACAGCTTCTACGCCGGCGAGTCCGTTTTCCGCCAACGTCACCAAAGCGCCCTGACCCTGCAGCAGCTCGCGGGCTACCTGTTGGTTGATCAGGTTGTCCTCCACCAGCAATACCCGCATGCCCGCCAGAGGCAGCGAGAGCGCCGAATCGCCAATTTCCGCCAGACTGCCCGGGTCGCTGCACGCCAGATCGAAAGCCTGCGCAAACATGTTGCGGGTTAGCGGTTTGACGACCATGCCGTCGCGCACCGCCAATTCTCCCTGGGCGCGCTTGGCCAGCACCTCGCGGTTGTCACCGGTGAGCATGATGAATTTCGGGGCAATATGGCCCTGGTAAACCTGGCGGGCCAGGCTCAGGGTTTGCCAGCCATCCATTTCAGGCATTCTGGAGTCCAGGAACACCACGTCCAGGGGTGTCAATTGGCTTGCCAAGTTGGCTTGCATCCAGTCCAGTGCAGCGTGGCCTGAGGCCGCGTGGTGCACCATCCAGCCGATGCCTCGCAACATGGCAGCATTGGCCTCGACAGCAACCGGGTTGTCGTCCACCAGCATGGCGTTGACCGGCCGCTGCGATTGCGCCTGGAAATGCTTCAGCCACGGCCTTGCAGGCGACGCAGGTATCTCGGCAATGGGTAAATCGAGGTTGAAGAAAAACGTGCTGCCAACGCCCACCTGACTGATCAGTTCGAGTTCACTGCCCATGAGGCGAATCAGCCGGGTCGATATCACCAGGCCAAGGCCGGTGCCGCCAAAACGCCGCGTGGTATTGGCCTCCGCTTGCGTAAATGCCTCAAAAATACGCGCCTGATTTTGCGGGGCTATACCGATGCCGGAGTCGATTACCGCAATCTGCAACCTTGCGCGCTCCGGCGTTCGGGCCAGCGTACGTATGCGAATCACCACTTGACCCTGCTCGGTGAACTTGACCGCGTTACCGCCCAGATTGATCAGCACCTGTTTGATGCGCAATGCATCGCCGACCAGCTGCTGCGGAACCTGGGAGTCAATGTCGTACACCAGATCGACAGGCCTGCCGCCCAAATTGGAAGACAAAATGACAGACACATCCTCCAGCATCGTCTCCAGTTCAAAAGGCTCGGGCGCGAGTTGCATCTTGCCGGCTTCAACCTTGGAGAAGTCCAGGATGTCATTGAGCAGCCCCAGCAAGGACCGCGCAGCGCTTTTGGCCTTGTCCACATAGTCGTCCTGTCGCCGGTCAAGCGGCGTGGTGTTGAGCAGTTGCAGCATTCCCAAAATGGCGTTCATCGGGGTGCGTATCTCGTGGCTCATGTTGGCAAGGAACTGGCTCTTCGCCACGCTCGATTGCTCCGCCATCAGCATCGCCTCGCGCAACGAGGACTCATATTCTTTCTGACGGGACACGTCATAAATGATGCACAGATGCCCGACCACCCCGGAGTCAGCACCGAACATTGGCGAAAACGTCAGACTCGCCTTGAACCGCTCGCCATCCTTTTTCACCAGTGTCCACTCCTGAGGGGTGGTTGTTTCAGACAAGTGCCCGACAATCTCCTGCGCGGTAGGCTCGCGTCCATAAATCAGTGCGAGCGATTCACCCAGCGCGGCCATTTCCGTGGGATCGAAGAAGATGCTGCCGGATTCCTTGTGCACCACTTCTTCGGCGGTGTAGCCCAGCAGTATTTCGGCACCCTTGTTAAAAACACGGATGGTGCGGTCCAGGCCGCTGCTGACAATACCCACGTTGACTGCCGAGTCGAGTATGTTTTGGAGGCTCGCCGACAGCTCCATCACGGTTTGTTCCGCGACTTTGCGGGCCGTAATTTCCATGCGCGTGCCGGACATGGCGACAGGCTTGCCGTCCGGTCCCCAGCGGGAAACCTTCCCCCGGTCGAGCACCCAGACCCAGTGACCGTGCTTGTGCCGCAGACGCGATTCGCATTCGAAAAAATCAGCTTGTTTCTCGAAATGCAACTGCAGCTTTTCATTCGATAGCGCCACATCCTGGGGGTGCAACATATTTATCCAGGTATTGGCATCCAATGGCTCGAGTTCCGTCAGCTGGTATCCCGCAATTTCAGCCCAGCGCTGGTTGACAACCAGGCTGCCGGTGGTCACGCCCCACTCCCAGGTGCCGACATTGGTACCCTCCAGAATGCCCCGCAAACGGGCTTGTTCCTGAGCCAGATCGGCGCTGACGGATTGCGCCAACTCGGTGGCAACCTTCAATGATGTGATGTCAACCCGGAAACCCACGGTGTGACCATCGTTCATTTTCCGGTCCACAATGCGCACCCACCGCCCGTCCGTCAAGCGCTGCTCTGTCGCATGGTTTGCAGCGCGGTGCAGTTCCAAGCGCTTCTGGATCCACGCCTCAGCCGATCCATCGAATTCGCTGTTTTTCATGCTGGCGCGCAGCAGATCTTCAAACCTGGCCCCGACTTGAAAAATATCGCCCGTGGTGGTGGCGTACATCTCCCGGTATTTTTCGTTGCAGTACACCAGCCGGTCATCCGGGTCAAAGAGCACAAAGGCTTCGCCAATCGCGTCGATTGCGCCTTGCAACAAAGCGCCCGTTTTCTGAACCTCAAGCTGGTTCAGCTTTTCGCGGGTAATGTCCTGAATCGCACCCACCAGGCGCACCGGTCCAATGTCATCAAATTCCACCTCCGCAAATGACCGCACCCACAGCGGCGAACCCTGCGAATTGACATATTGCGACTCCATATCCCAGCTCGTGCCGCGTTCCACGGAAAGCGCCATGGCATTGCGCATCTCCGCCTGGGCCGAAACGGGGAAGAATGAAAATGTCTCCTCGACCGTTGGTTGGTAACTCTGCGGCACGCCATGGATAGTGCAGGTTTGCGCGCTCCAGGTAACAGCCCCAGACTTGAGATTGATCTCCCAGGCACCGACGCCGGCCAAACGCCGAGCACGGTCCAGAAACGACTCCATTTCGCGCAGGTTCAGCTCGTTGAGCTTGGATTCGGTAATGTCCGTGTGAATGCCGCCAATCCACTCTGCACGCCCGTCGCTGGTACGGGTCATGACTTTGGCACGGCTCAAAATCCACATCCAGCTGCCGTCTTTGCGCTTGACGCGCACATCGCACGAATAGCCGTCTTCGCGTCCGGCGACACATTCACGCCATGCACTGTTGATCCGGTTGCTGTCTTGCGGATGAAGCACCTGTTGCCAGAACGAATCCGCGTTGGGTTGCACGTCGTCCTTTGTATAACCCATCATGGCGTACCAGCGTTCGCTGCAGTTCCACTCGCCGGTGACCAGATTGCTCTCCCAAGTGCCGATGTTGATGCCCGCAAGAATATTGGCAGCACGCTGTTTTTCACGCGCCAGCGCTTCGCTGGTGCGCTCGGCAACCCTGGCCAGACGTTCCAGGTCCTGGGTCATACCGCGCGCCAGGCTTTCGGCGCGGCTGCGACCCGCCAGCAGCAACCAGACCACAATCGCCAGCATCACACTCAACGTGGAGCCCCACAAGGCCAAATGCAAAGGGGCCTGCACATCAAAGCCGGCGTCAAATTCGGGCGTGGATTCGGTACGCAAATACAAAACCTGACCTGCCACCAGCAATGGCCGGGTGATCGAGAAAAGCCTGCCCTGGTCCCGGTGCATGCTGGCCGGGTCCTGCACTGCGCCGTCCGGTGTCAAGCTGTCGTAAATGAGATTGGCTTGGGTGGGCTGCGCTGCGTCGAATATTTGGAAGTCCGTGGGATGCCCATCCATCGGCCCCGCCTGCGCTGCCAATTCGGCCCATACAACGACCGCCATCGCCCAACCCTGCAGGGTTGAAGTGCGCTGCTCCACCGTGGCAGGTATGTCTCCATGGG
>CAIOLZ010000282.1 GCA_903859265.1 uncultured beta proteobacterium | reverse complement strand
TGTTGCGCCAACAGCGTGTGCAGAACAGGCAGCAAGAAAGCTGCTGTTTTGCCGCTGCCCGTCTGGCTGGAAACCATCAGGTCCACAAATTTGGCCGTTTTTTTATCCGCGCTCACACCAGCCATCGCCAGCGGGATCGCCTTCATTTGAACAGTCGTGGGTTGGGTATAGCCCAGGTCTTTGCAGGCCTGCACCAGTTCTGGGGCAAGGCCCAGCTCGACAAATCCGTTAGGAACTTCGGGCGCATCAGGCGCTGCGAGGCTCGCACCGTCATCGGATTGGGAAATAAAGTTTTCAGCAAGCGCGAATTCGCCAGCCGCATCAAAAGCGTCAGTCATATTTTTCTCACACGCGAGCGCCGCAGGTTGTGCGACCGCTCCGTCAATGGTTAAAAAACATCAACCATCAAACGAAACTTGCTCTGACCCGGCTTGGGTAACTCAGTGCGCGGGGCCCTTTTTTGGACCCTATGAATGAAGGGAGATGTACAAATTGGCTACAAAAAGTAGCGCAGCCGTGGATTATGCCACGGATTGGGGTTTGTACCTAATTGAAACGTTGGTCCTGAGCAGTGTCTATAGAATCGACCGCCCCGGTCCCCTTTTCGTTTGACCTTATCTTCCCTGAATCGCCTATGAATGCTCAAAGATGCGCCCGCTTCGCCAAATTGGCCCTGATCGCTGCTCTGGCTGGCATGGCGCAGATGGCGATGGCAGACACATGGCCCTCCAGGCCGATCAAATTCGTCGTGCCCTTCGGGCCTGGCGGCGCCAATGATCTGGTGGCAAGGGCTGTTGCCGAAGCTGCTTCCAAGCAACTGGGACAACCGATTTTGGTGGAAAACCGTCCTGGCGCCGGATCGGTTTTGGGCGCCGAAGTGGTAGCCAAGTCAGCGCCGGATGGCTACACCTTTTTGGCCCCCGCGGCGGGCGTAATTACCAACTCGCTGATCAAAACCCAAATGCCCTACCCGCCTGACGCGCTGGTGCCAGTGGCCCTGATGGCGGTCAGCCCGTCGATCATCGTCGTCCCGGTGGACTCGCCGATCAAGGACCTGAAAGGCCTGATTGCAAGCTCCAAGTCCGGTCAGGGAATCAACTTTGCCACCGCTGGCACCGGTAGCACACCGCACTTCGTCGCGGAAATGCTCAAGCTCAAGGCCGGTGCCAAGATCCAGATCATTCCTTACAAGAGCGGTAACGAGGGCATGGTCGCGGTGTTGTCCAAACAGGTCGATGCCACCTCGGAGGCCAGTGTCGTCGTGCTGCCGCAAATCAAGGGCGGCAAGTTGCGGGCACTCGCGTCCACCTGGAACCGCAGGATTGCGGCTATTCCCGATATTCCCACCACCGAAGAACTGGGATTCCCCAATGTATTTATCGGGCATTGGTCGGGCGTCTTCGCGCCGAAAGGCACACCGGACGATATCCTGGACAAAATGAACAGGGCCGTTGATACGGCGGTCAAAAGCACTGAATTGCGCGCGCGCCTGATTCCCCAGGGCATTGACCCGATTGGTGGCACCCGCGCCGACTTCGTGAAATTTTTGGCGGCGGAAAAGGGACGCCTCGCGCCGATCGTGAAATCGGCCGGAATGAAGGAAGACTGACCGCCTGCAGTTAGTCCAGCTTCAAAAAATGCTCCCGGTAGTGCACTAACTCGTCAATCGACTCATGCACATCCGCCAGCGCGGTGTGCCGCTGCTGCTTTTTAAAGGATGAATAGACCTGCGGCTTCCAGCGCTTGGCCAGCTCTTTGAGCGTGCTGATGTCGATGCTTCGG
>CAIOLZ010000281.1 GCA_903859265.1 uncultured beta proteobacterium | reverse complement strand
ATTCCGGCAATCGTGCTGTTTGGCCCGCTGCTGTTCCCGATTGCGCGCCATCTGCAGATTCACGAAGTGCACTACGCCATGGTGGTCGTGCTGTCCATGGGTCTGGGTTTGTTTGCCCCACCGCTGGGAGTAGGTTATTACGCGGCCTGCGCCATTGGACGGGTCAACCCGGACGCCGGTATCCGGCCCATCGCGGGCTATATGCTGGTGCTATTGCTCGGCACAGTCGTAGTCGCTGCAGTACCCTGGCTGTCGATCGGATTCTTGTAACTCCGTCGGCCAGAAAGTAGCAATGGATCAGCGACAGGCAGGAACCTGGGCATTAAAGCGATCCATGAATTCCGGATCGGTTTGCAAAAATTTGTTGCCAAAATACGCATGCAACGGGCTGTCCTGTGCCACCACCATCTTGAAGGCCTTGGGATTGATGTTCAGGTTTTTCATGGCCTCCCCGATCGCCTGATCACCCCCCAAAATCGCGTCGGCACGGCCCGCCAGAAAAGCCTGCAGCAACAACGCATCGGTTTGGGGTCGCAGCACAACGTTGAATTTTTCCGCCTCGAGCATCTTTAGCCGGTTGGACCCGAAATGGGCGCCGACCTTGGCGGTCGCTTTGAACTCGGGCGACAAGGGGTCGAGCTTGCTGCCCGCAGGCAAATACCAGATCCACTTCTGATCGGCGATCACGACCGACGCCTGCGCCCAGGCCAAACGCTCCGGCTTGAGCGTGGCCGGAAAAAATCCGTCAACCTCGCCTTTTTGCGCCAGTAACTGCGCCCGCTCCCAAGGATAAACGTCGATCTCCAGCGGACGCTGCAGGCGCTTGAACACGCAACGCACCACCCGAACCGCAATGCCATCAAACGTCTTGTCCTGTTGATACGTGCCATACGGCGCTTGATCGTGCGTCGCTAAATGCACCGGTCCGCCCGCGCAAGCCGGTACGGCCACCCAAGCGCAAACGACAATGCACACCATCGTGCAAAGGTTCCGGCATGTGCCACTCCAAAGCCGGCCTGCAGCGGCATCGCGGCGTTTATTGAAAAGTAATGGACTGGGCATATGCGCTGGAGCGATCGGCGGCAATCGATATGCTGATTTTGACCTGTATTCCAAGCGCCAAGTTGGCGATGTTTCCGTTGGTTATGGTGGTTTGCCCGTTGTATTGGACGATAAGCCCATGCACCGACATGGTTTTGCCCACCGTATTCAGAGCGTCAATCGGTCCATACAGCACAAACACGCTGTTTGCGGCGGTCTCATCTGTCAGAGGCGTCACGCCGGTCGCGATCAGTTCGCCCCCGCTGGCAGCGCCGTTGACCTTGACGCGAGCGCCCAGCACAACCGCCGATTCCAGACCGGCAAACACAGCGTTGCTGGCATTGACCGGTATGCCATCGAGATGGAAGTTTTGGGGGGAGGTCCAGGCGGTAATGCGACCTGTCAGCGATACGTTGCGGCGGTCCGGCAAAGCAATGCGTCCTAACGCCACGCTACGCGCCTGCCAGACACCTGCGACCGGATTGACGGCCAAACGCACATTGATCAGATCGCCCACGACCAGTGCCGGCACATTGGCAGCGGCAAGCCCCGCATAACTGATGGTCAACCCGCCAATGTTCATGGTGGAAGTGACTGCATCGAAGTTCGCCAGCAGACCGCTGATTTTGTAATACGTGTGGGCGGTATGCAGCGCCACACGGGTTGCGACGTACTTGTCTCTCACGGGATCAAATTGCCCGTACACCTCAATCACCTGACCCACCAGCGCAGTCGTGAAACCCGTGCTCAGTGCGGGATCAAACCAGGTGGCGGGCGTGATGAAAACGGATTGGCCCAACACCACCAATGTATTGGCATTGATGTCCGCGCTGGTGACAGGTCCAATAATCTGACTTCGAATTTGCACCGTCGATGCAGTCGCCTCGTTGACACCATCCACCGTGTCCACGCCGGCAGATTCAATCCTGGCAATTTGTCCCAGTGAAACCTGATCAGCAGTGACTGGGTTGCCTTGATCGTCCACGATGGAAGCAGTGGAAATGTCAAACCGGATGTTGTTGACGATAGACGAGCCGAGCCCGTTGATCGGGCCGGAAACCAGCGTATCGGTAATGCCGGTCCCACCACTGCCCACGCCACCGGCCACACTGGTACCACCGACGCAACTGCTCAATGTTAACGTCACCAGCGCGGTCAGCCACAGCACGCAAGCCAGGAGACTTGCTGTACGGAGTCT
>CAIOLZ010000280.1 GCA_903859265.1 uncultured beta proteobacterium | reverse complement strand
GCAATGTGCGTTATTGGCGAACCGGCTTTTATCACATCGCCATCGGCGCGGGCGTGCCAATCGTGATGGCCTATATCGACTACGACAAAAAGCGCGCCGGACTGGGCCCCGAGTTCGTGACTACCGGCGATGTCGAGGCCGATATGGCTCGCATCAAAGCCTTCTACGCGCCGATGAAGGGCAAGAATCCCGGCGCATCGGAAGCCGGTTCCTGAATACCTGTTAGCCCATGCTGGCGTGGATGGCGTCGCGCACGCGGGGATAGATCTGCTGATTCCATTTGCGGCCGCTAAACACGCCGTAATGGCCGACGCCGGTCTGGATGTGGTGATTTTTTAAGTAGGGGCGGATGCTGCTGCAAAGGTCGTGCGCGGCCACGGTTTGCCCGACCGCGCAAATATCGTCGCGCTCACCCTCAATGGTCAACAAGGCGGTGCGGCGAATCGCTTTGGGATTCACGGTGCGACCGCGATAGGTAAGTTTGCCGGCCGGCAAGTCGTAGGTCTGAAACACCTTCTGGACCGTTTCCAGGTAGAACTCGGCCGGCAAGTCGTTGACTGCCAGATACTCGTCGTAGAAGGTCTGGATGGTGGCGGCCTTCTCCATGTCCCCGTTCACCAGGTGGTCATACATGTCCTTGAAAGCCTGCTTGTGGCGCTCAGGGTTCATGGCCATAAAGGCACTGAGCTGGATAAATCCGGGATAGACGCGGCGCATAAAACCCGCGTGGGGCAAGGGCACGTGGGTGATCAGGTTTTTCTCGAACCACTCGATGGGTTTGCTGTTGGCCAGTTTGTTGACCTCGGTTGGATTGACGCGGCAGTCCACCGGGCCGGCCATCAGGGTCAGGCTGCTGGGCTGATTCGGGTTGTCGTCTTCGGCCATGATGGCCGTTGCTGCCAGCGCCGCAACACAGGGCTGGCACACGGCCACGACGTGCGTTCCAGTTCCAATGGCATCGATGAACTGGATCATGTGGTCGATGTAATCGTCCAGCCCAAAAGCGCCGTGGCTCAGTGCCACATCACGGGCGTTGTGCCAATCAGTGATGAAAACATCGTGGTCTTGCAGCAAGGTTTTCAGCGTCTCCTTGAGCAGCGTGGCGAAATGGCCGGAAAGTGGCGCCACCAGCAACACCGGGGGGTGCGCCGGCTCTGCGCTGTCAAGGTCCTTCTTGAAGTGCAGCAGGCTGCCAAATGGCATGCGCAGCACGACCTCTTCGCTGACGTTGTAAATTCGCTCCCCGGCGGCAATGGTCTGGATCCCGTATTTCGGGCGCGAATGTGTCAGGCGCATGCGCGAAAACACTTCAAGTGCCGCTGACACCTTGCGCAACAGGCTGCCTTCGGTGCTGCCCAGCCAGAGCGCGCTGCTCCCGGTTTGGGCCAGCAAGCGCATGGGTGACATCAGGTCGGACTGGAACTGGTATGCCTGGTACATCATGGGGGTCCTGACAATTTTTGCGAAGTTGCTTTAATGCCTGGTTTTGCAGGCAAGTTACGGGCCAGACCGGTGGCTGGCACAACCCTTGCGGGCATAGAGACGGACCTATTCCACTCGGGAGCGCCCACTATGGCCAAAGCAGTCTTGACGATCAGCAGCAAAAATTATGGCGCCTGGGCGTTGCGCGGATGGCTCATGGCCCGTTTGGCGGGCCTCGATTTCACCGAACACATAGTGTCTCCTGACGACCCTGCCATGAAAGCCGAAATGCTCCTGCTGTCATCGAGCATGCTGGTGCCCTCCCTGCAGCACAACGGTATCAAGGTGTGGGACACGCTGGCTATTGGTGAATACCTCCATGAAATCAAGCCCAAAGCGCAATTGCTGCCGGCCGACGCCAAGGCCCGCGCGCACTGCCGCGCGATTTGCGGCGAGATGCACTCGGGCTTTTCGGCGCTGCGCGCAGCACTGCCGATGAACCTCAAGGCGCACTTTCCCAAATTCAAAGTCTGGTCACGCGCCCAGGCCGATATTGACCGGATTGTCGAAATTTGGACGGATTGCCTGAACACCTACGGCGGACCCTACCTGTTTGGCAAAGCACCCTGCATTGCGGATGCCATGTACGCCCCGGTGGTGACGCGTTTTCTCACGTATGACGTCAATCTGGATAAAGCATCCGCAGGCTACTGCAGCCGCATCATGGCCCTGCCAGCGATGCAAGAGTGGATTGACGCCGCCGCAGCCGAACCCGACGAGATTGATGAGCTGGATGCGGAGTTCTAGGAAAATTGCCTTTCATTTCCAGGGGGTAGGCGCGGGAATCTCACAAACGGGCTCCACCTCAACCGTCTTGAAGTCGGCCGGCGAGACAATTTCCAGGTACTCCATATCGGGCGAGTAATCAAACAGAAAATGGCGGATGCCCGGTCGCTGGTGCACCACATCGCCCGCTTCCACCAGCGTGACCTTGTCTTCGTACATGAAGCGCGCCCAGCCCTTGGTCATGATCACGATCTGAAAGTCCGCCTCATGGCGGTGCCAACCGGTGCCTACTTCTGGTGCAAGATTTGCCTTAACCAGGTGCGCAATCACTTTTCCATTGGTCGCTTCGGCCACGCCGAGGTCGCGGTACAAAAAGAAATCACGCAATCCCCCGGTCTTAAACGCCGTATCTGCCGGTTTAACGTGTGAAAACTTGGTGGTCGTGCGATCTAGCATGGTGATCTCCAGTTCATAAAACGAAGGGGCTAAGCGAAATGCTGCGCTGCAATAAGCAGGTTTCGTTCCATCCCGGGCTTCCTGTCAGCCACGCACGTGCCTGGACAGACCGACACGCCACGTTTTGATGTTATGGCGCACTTCCCGAAGGAATACTCTCCTTGCGGGTTACATTAATCACCCAGACGCCGTTTTCAAAGGTACTTGTCTTGCAACATTCACAAGAACCCAAGCCGCAGGTAACCGTTACGCATGGCGTCCAAAAGGGCACCGACGCAGACATGGCGCTGGTCGCAATCGTTGATGACGATCCATCGATGATCAAACTGGTCCGGCTGATGCTCTCGACGTCCAGCGTCTGCTCAGAGTCCTTCCTGGCCGGTGCGGAGCTTTTCAAAAGTCCGACGTTGAAAAAATTCGATTCAATTGTTCTCGATCTTTCGATACCGGACACCGACGGATTCAGAGTCATGGACCAGCTGGCCGCCCGCAACGTTACGGCGTCCATTGTTCTGATCAGTGGCCACGATCAGGCGGTCCTGATGGCTGCAAAGGAATACGGTGACGGCATCGGTTTGAACCTGTGTGGCGCTTTGAGCAAGCCTTTTTCCCAACAACAATTGTTGGGGGCACTCGACTTGGCGCCGCGATCTGTGGGCTGACACCCCACTTCCCCCAAGCCGTCAATCTGGCAAGCCCTGCCGCAGGCGCCTGCTGGAGCTGCAGAGCCCCGGAGCCTGCCGAACCAAGCCAGGCGGACGGGGGCTTCTCAGGCCACCACGCGGACCATCTCCAGACACTTGTTGGAGTAGCCCCATTCGTTGTCGTACCAGCTCACCAGTTTGACGAACGTGCCATCGAGGGCAATGCTGGCGTCGGCGTCAAAAATCGAGGTGCGTGTATCGCCCCGGAAGTCGGTGGCAACCACCTTGTCTTCGGTGTAGCCGAGCACGCCTTTGAGGGCACCTTGGCTTTGCGCCTTGATTTCGGCACAGATCTCGGCCAGTGTGGCGGGACTGCTGAGTTCACAGGTAAGGTCAACGACTGACACGTCACTGGTAGGCACCCGAAACGACATGCCGGTCAGCTTTTTGTTCAGGGCAGGAATCACCACGCCCACGGCCTTGGCTGCGCCGGTACTGCTGGGAATAATGTTTTCCAGAATGCCACGGCCGCCGCGCCAGTCCTTATTGGACGGACCGTCCACTGTTTTCTGCGTTGCGGTGGCGGCGTGCACGGTGGTCATCAGGCCACGTTTGATACCCCATTTGTCATTCACGACCTTGGCAAGCGGCGCCAGGCAGTTGGTCGTGCAACTGGCGTTGGAGATGATGGCCTCGCCCTGGTAGCTGGTGTGGTTGACGCCATAAACGAACATCGGCGTGTCGTCTTTTGAGGGCGCCGACAAGATCACTTTTTTGGCGCCCGCATCGAGGTGCTTTTGCGCGGTGACTTTGTCTAGGAACAGGCCCGTGGATTCGATCACGACGTCGGCTCCGACTTCGTTCCATTTCAGGTTGGCCGGGTCGCGCTCCTGGGTGAGGCGGATCTTCTTGCCGTTGACCACCAGGGTAGTGCCATCGACAGACACCTCGCCCTTAAAGCGCCCGTGCACGCTGTCATATTGCAGCATGTAGGCGAGGTAGTGGGGTTCAAGCAGGTCGTTGATGCCGACCACTTCGATGTCGCTGAAGTTTTGCAAAGCTGAGCGCAACACATTGCGTCCGATGCGTCCGAAACCGTTGATACCAATTTTGATGGTCATTTACTGCTCTCTATTCAATGTAAAAAAAATCAATTTAAAACACCAACATGTTTCGGACCTTACGGGTCAAAACGGTTTGCACGGGTTCAGCCACGTTTTGGCTACGCCGAAACTTTGCGCTGCAACACCTCTTGCACGGTATCAGCCACGTTTTCAGGTGTGAAGCCGAAATGCTTGAACAGCACGGGCGCCGGGGCCGACTCGCCGTAGGTGTCGATGCCCACCACGGCCGAGACGCCGTATTTCCACCAGCCGCCGGTCGATCCCATTTCCACCGCCACGCGGGGCAGGCCGGCGGGCAGCACGCTGGACTTGTAACCGGTGCTTTGCTTGTCAAACGTGGTGGTGCTGGGCATGGACACCACACGCACCGCGATCTTGCGCAGGGCCAGCAGTTCCTGCGCCTTGAGCGCGAGTTGCACTTCGGAACCGGTTGCGATCAGCACGGCCTGGGTCTTTTTCTTGAGACCGACTTCGGCGGGCTCTGACAGCACGTAAGCGCCTTTGCTGATGGCATCAAGCCCGCTGGAGTCGGGCGCGGATTCGGAATCGCCTTTGGGGGCGTAGCTGATGTTTTGGCGTGACAGCAAGAGCGCGGTCGGCCCGGCTTTGTTTTGCAGCGCAACCGTCCACGCTACTGCGGTCTCGGCGGTATCGCCTGGGCGCCATACGTCCAGGTTGGGGATCAAGCGCAACGACGCCGCATGCTCAATCGATTGGTGGGTCGGGCCGTCCTCGCCCAGACCGATGGAGTCGTGGGTGAAGACATGCACCACGCGCAGCTTCATGAGTGCGGCCATGCGGATGGCGTTGCGGCTGTAATCGCTGAAGGTCAGGAAGGTGCCACCGTAAGGAATGAAGCCGCCATGCAGCGCAATGCCGTTCATGATGGCGGCCATGCCGAACTCGCGCACACCGTAATTGATGTGGCGTCCGCCCACCAGATTGCCATTGGCGTCTGCTGTTTGCACGACCTTGCCCTGCGCATCAAAGCGCAGGCTGGGTGTGGATTTGGTGTTGGTGAGGTTCGAGCCGGTCAGGTCCGCCGAGCCGCCGAGCAACTCTGGCAGCGCTGTAGTGAAGGATTCAAGCGCCAGTTGCGATGCCTTGCGCGAAGCCACGGTTTCGGCTTTTTGGTGCGCGCCAATGGTGGTGTCCACCGCGGTTTGCACGAAATTTTTAGGCAATTCGCCTTTCATGCGGCGCACCAGCTCTTTGGCCAGTGCCGGAAAGGCGTCCTTGTAGGCGGCGAATCGGGTGTTCCAGGCAGCTTCTGCCGCCTTGCCTTTGGCTTTGGCGTCCCAGTCGGCATAGACCGCTTTGGGAATCACAAATGGGGCATGCTCCCAACCAATCGCGGCGCGGGTCAATGCAATTTCTTCAGCGCCCAACGGCTCGCCGTGGGCCTTGGAAGTGTTGGCTCGATTGGGGCTGCCTTTGCCAATGTGGGTTTTGCAAAGGATCAGCGTGGGGCGCTCGCCTTGTGCCTTGGCATCGGCAATCGATTGCGAGACCAGCGCAGCGTCATGACCGTCGATCGGACCGATCACGTTCCAGCCGTAACTGCTAAACCGCTGGGCCGTGTTGTCGGCAAACCAGGGTGCGACCTGGCCGTCAATCGAGATGCCGTTGTCGTCGTACAAGGCAATCAGTTTGCCCAGCTTCCAGGCGCCGGCCAGCGATGCTGCTTCGTGGCTGATGCCTTCCATCAGGCAACCGTCGCCCATGAACACATAGGTGTGGTGGTCGATCACGGCATGCCCTTCGCGGTTGAATTCACTGGCCAGCAGCTTTTCTGCCAGCGCCATGCCAACCGCGTTGGTGATGCCCTGACCCAGCGGGCCCGTAGTGGTCTCCACGCCGGGGGTGATGCCGAATTCGGGGTGACCGGCCGTTTTGCTGTGCAACTGGCGGAAGTTTTTAAGCTCCTCGATAGGCAACTTGTAGCCGGTGAGGTGCAACAGGGCATAGATCAGCATCGAAGCGTGACCATTGGACAAAACAAAACGATCGCGGTTCATCCACAGCGGATTGCCCGGGTTGTGCTGCAGATGCTCGCCCCATAGCGCCACCGCCATGTCTGCCATGCCCATAGGGGCTCCCGGGTGACCGGAATTGGCAGCCTGGACGGCATCCATCGCGAGGGCGCGAATGGCATTGGCCATGTTTTGGGATTGGGTGGGGCTTTGGGCCATTGGTAGCGCTCCAGGTAAGGTTGGGCAGGCGTTGGACCGCGCATTTTACCGGCATGGGATATGCTTAATTCATGAGCAAACTCTTTACTCCCATCACCCTCACCTCGCCACGCGGCGGCTTGGTGCTCCCCAACCGCATTGTGGTTGCCCCCATGTGCCAGTATTCCGCCGTTGATGGCGAAGCCACCGACTGGCACCTCATGCATTGGGGCAATCTGCTCAACAGTGGCGCCGCCATGTTCACCATTGAGGCCACTGCGGTGCTGCCAGAGGGCCGCATCACACCCTCATGCCTGGGCCTGTGGGACGCGCGCACGCAAGCCGCGCTGGCCGATCACCTCCACCGGGCCCGCAAGCTCGCGCCCCACACCGCAGTGTGCATCCAGTTGGCACACGCGGGGCGCAAGGCGTCCAGCGCCCTGCCCTGGAATGGAGGGCAATTACTGACGAGTTCCAATGGTGGTTGGCAAACCATGGGACCGTCGGCATTGCCGCAACTGCCGGGCGAAGTGCCGCCGCTGGAAATGGATGCCGCCGCCCTGAATGGCGTGCGCGATGCCTTCGTCGCTGCCGCCCGGCGCGCCGATGCCATGGGCATTGATGCCATTGAGATTCACGGCGCCCATGGCTATCTGATACACGAATTTTTGTCACCGATTGCCAACCAGCGCAGTGACCAGTACGGCGGCAGCTTTGAGAACCGCATTCGCTATCCGCTGGAAGTATTTGCGGCCGTTCGGAGCGCCTTTGATGGCGTATTGGGCCTGCGGATTTCAGCCAGCGACTGGGTTGAAGGCGCCTGGGATTGCGACCAAAGCGCCGAGTTCGCCAAGCGGCTCAAAGCCCTTGGATGTGACTTCATCCATGTGTCCAGCGGCGGTGTATCACCCCAGCAGAAAATCGCGTTGGGCGCGGGTTATCAGGTGCCATTTGCAAGGCAAATTCGCGAGGCCGCCGCGATGACGACCTTCGCCGTCGGACTGATCACAGAGCCGCATCAGGCGGAGGCTATTTTGCAGGCAGGCGACGCGGATGTAATCGCCATGGCACGGGCATTTTTGTACCAGCCGCGCTGGGGTTGGCAAGCTGCCGCCGCGCTTGGGGGCGAGGTCAAGGCCAATCCGGTTTACTGGCGCAGCTTGCCGCGGGAGGCGCAATCCGTGTTTGGCAAGGTTGCAATAGGAAGCCGCTGAAGCGGTGGCGCCTCAAAAAAACCGCACGGTATTTCGGCCTGCCGCCTTGGCCCGGTACATGGCCACATCGGCTCGTTTGAGGGGCTCTTCGACACTCTCGATCACGCCACCAAAAAGTGTCACGCCAATGCTGGGCGTGACCTGTCTTTGTGTATCGCCGAGTGCGTAGCTCTGATTGAGCGTGACCAGCACTTTTTGCGCGACCGTCTCTGCCTGTGCCGCAGCCTCCTGCGCGTCGGCGCTCAGGTCTTCCAGCATCACGACGAACTCATCGCCGCCCAGACGCGCGACCGTGTCGCCTTCACGGATACACGCAATCAGACCTTTGGCGACCTGTTGCAACAGCAAGTCACCCATGTCGTGGCCCAACGTGTCGTTAAGCGCTTTGAAGTTGTCCAGGTCCACAAACAGCAGGGCACCTTTGCGGTCATGGCGAGCCAGGTTGACGATCGCAATGCGCAACCGGTCCATCAACAGGCGCCGGTTGGGCAAGCCTGTCAAGGCATCAAAAAACGCCAGACTCTGGATCTGCAATTGCGCCAGCTTGGACTGGGTGATGTCGGTGCCGATGCCCAAGTAGCCCGCAAATTTGCCCTGATCGTCCCAAACCGGATCGCCGCTGACCGACACGTAGCGCACTTGGCCGTTCGTCTGCATGCGCGCAATTTCAAAATTGCGAAACGGCAAGTGCGCATCGAGCATTTCCCGATGCATTTGCCAACCGGCCGCATCCGGTGAGACCGATGGGATTTCCCATCGGCGCAGGCCCAGAGGCATCACCATGGCGGAGCCCCCATCACCGTGGCGTCCGCGTTCCGAGTGCAGCGTCACGCGGTGCTCGGCGTCGGTTTCCCAGAAAAAGTCCGACGACATTTCGGACAAGACGCGCAGCCGCATCTCACTGGACCTGAGCGTTTTCTCGCGTTCGCGCAAAGTTTCCAACAGGCTGTTGAAACCGCCGATCAGTTGGCCGATTTCGTCGGAAGAGTCAACGCTCAACGCCTGAATCGGTTGGTGGGCACTTTGTTGCAAGGCCAGCGTTTGCGCTGCCTCGCGCAGCGGTTTGAGTTGTCGGCGCACCATCCACCAGGTAAGGGCGGCAGCCAACGTTGCCAGTATCAGCGCCGCCAGTGCGATGCGTTTTTGCATCGCGCGGATAGGGGCAAAAGCTTCGTCAACCGGCAAGATCACCGACAGGTACCAGTCGGTCACGGTTAACCGTTTGATCGAGACCAGCAGATTGATGCCGTAGGGATTGGTGGCCAAGGTGGAACCCTCAAAGCCATCGATAAATCGGTCAATTTCCGGGTTGACACCCTTGGCTGGCAGCACTTCCATGATTCGCCGGTGGTCCGAGCCGGTCACAATTTGACGCTGCTGCGGTGCAACGATGAAGTAATCCCCCGTCTTGCCGTAATGGTTGCTTGCCAGAACATCGAGAAAGCTCGGCCGGCTCAGATCTGTAATGCCGGCGAGCACGCCAATGACATGGCCCTGGCGATCCCGTATGGGCACGCCGATACCGAAAATTGGTGCGTTGACCAACCGCCCATGTACCGGCTGACCCACGGTCGCGATGCCGTGCCGAAGCGGCTTGAAGATGTAATCGCGGTCCAGAAAAGCCGTCCCTACGCGCAAAATATTTCCGGGT
>CAIOLZ010000279.1 GCA_903859265.1 uncultured beta proteobacterium | reverse complement strand
GTGACGCCGTGGCAGGCCGAGCAAACCTGCACTGCCAATGTGGCACCCTTCACGTCCGGATCGTCCACGTTGCGGCTCGCTTTCGGATTGGCACATGCGGCAATTCCGGCGACGACAAGGGCTGCAGAGACTACAGTCAAAAGCTTTTGAATTCGTTTCATGATGTCCCTTTTGGAAGTGGCTGGTATGTCAGCGAACGCGGGGTTCAAAATGCCGCCCACAGGTACACGTAGGTGTTGTTGTTGTCGCTGGCATTGCGGCCTGCGCCATCGTAATTGGACGAAGCGCCCAAGTATTTGGTAAACAGGTTGAATTGCAGGCCCAGGCGCAGGTTTTGCCGGGGTATCCAGAAGAACTCGGGCGTCCAGACTTCGGTGTCTGGCACCAGACTGGGACCGCTTGCGTAAGCGGTGGAATCAGGACTGCCGGTGACGCTGCGATACGTCAGACTGGCGCCATATTTTTCACTGTACACATAGCCCACCTTGGCCATCAGCGTGTTGAGCTTTGCGGAGCCGTCGCTGTAGGTGAGGCCGGTGGAATCGTCAATGGTTTCCGACACTGCACGGACCTGCGCGGTCACCGTATGCGGTGACAACAGGTATTGGTACTGCGCGTCAAGCCCGATATCGTTGTAGCGGGTGCTGCCGATGCCATAAACCGGCATGTTGGTGCCGTCCAGCGGCATCACCTTGGTATCCATGCCAAATGCGCCCACCATGATGTTGCTGGCATCCCATGCTTTGGTATAGGCCAACCTCCAATACAGCGCGTTGCCATCCAGTATCGTCAACGGGTGATCAGGGTTGCCCTGCGCGTTGCCGTAACTCAGAAACGAGAACGTATCCTTGGCAGTCTGGTAACTCGTCACTTCCGCATAAATGCTTTGATTGATGTAGGTGTATGCGCCAATCCCGGCGACTTGCGAGGCCAGCGCGCCTTCCACAAGGGTTGCGGCGGGTAGTCCTCCATAGGCCTTGGTCGGAGACTGATAGGGGTGAGACCAAGCCGGTGCGCTATTCCAGACGTCCTGTACGGTCGGGTTGTTGTTCAGCGTCAGGCCCCAGATAAAGTCCTGGCTGGCGTCCACCCTGCGGTCCGCATACCGCAAATCAAAGTTGTCGGCGAAGGTATGGCCGATCCAGTTCAGGTTGGCGTCCTGGGTGTCGTAAAAGCTATGTGTGTACTGCGCAAAACCGCCAATGTTGTCGCTGACCTTGCCCGCCAGAAATATGCTGGCCGAGTCAAGAATCACGGCCCTGTCAAGGCTGACGTTGGGGTCATTGGCGTTCTGCGTTGCGGTGTAATCGACCACCACCATTGCAGCGAGCGGGTTTCCCGCTTCACCCATGGTGTAACCCGTGAGCTTGAACAAACGCCCGTAAGGCGTGAGCTCCGGAAACTGGCCGCCCGCGTGACAGGCCACACAACTTTGCCCCGTTTGCGTGGCAAACGAGGGCACCGCATAAGCACCCTGCCCCCAGGCCATCAGGAACACCGGGACCAAAAACGAACCGGCCTTCAGACACCGGGTCAAACGCTCCCCAACATTACGCAACGTCGCGCCGAGTTTGCCAGTTGTATTCAACATCACAGCCTCTTTATGTAGTCGGCCTGAAAGGTTCAGGTCTGGAGGCATTGTGCGAAGCGCGCCAGGAATTTCCTTGCTCTACATCAATATGTGCGCATGAGGGACCACAATTTGGTGTTCACCTCGCCTCTCCGGTAGGAATCGGGAGGCTCGAGAAGTGGCACGGATTTTGTAATACTTGTTCGCTATAAGCAGCGGTAACCATTTGGAGGCTCACATGAACTTTTCAAAACTCAACATCGGCACCAGGCTGGGGTGCATATTCGCACTGCTGGTTGCCGTAACGCTGATGGTCGGGGCCTTCGGGTTGCGTCAGTTGAGTCACATCAATGACAACACCGAAGACATCTCTTCCAACTGGCTTGCCAGCATCACACAACTGGGGCAGATGCGCGATTTGCTCAATGACTCCCGGCGTGCGGAATTGCAACACGTGATTGCCATGAGCGACGACGACAAAAAAAATGAAACAGAACGGATTCGCAGCGACAAAACCAAGCTCGAAGCCATTGGCGCGAAATTCGAGGCGCTTCTGGCCAGCCCCGAAGAGCACAACGCATGGGAGCGGTACAAGTCCGCGACCAAAGCCTTTTACGATGTGGATGCCAAGCTTCTGGCCCTGTCAGACAAAGGCGCGCAGCAAATGGATGACACCATGAATTACCTCCGCGGTGATTCCCGGATTGCGTTCAGAAACCTCTTTCAGGTCACTGATGAAATGCTGGCGCTCAATATCAAAGGTGCTGAAAAAGCAGTCGGTGATGCCAAGGCAACCTATTCACAGTCATGGGGCACGATGCTGGCAATCGTGCTGACGGCGGCTCTTGCAGCGACGGCACTGGGCATTTGGGTAACGCGCAGCATCACAGGGCCGCTGGCCGGTGCCGTCGTTGCGGCCAAAAATTTTGCCCAGGGCGACCTCACCAGCACGCTCAGCGCAAAAGGCACCGATGAAGCCGCGCAGTTGATCACCGCCATGGAGGGGATGCGCAGCAGTTTGTCGCAAGTGGTGTCCAACGTGCGCCGGGGTTCTGAAAGTGTGGCAACAGCGTCGGCCGAAATTGCGCAGGGCAACCAGGATCTGTCGAGCCGCACGGAATCGCAGGCCAGTGCACTGGAGCAAACCGCAGCGTCCATGGAACAGCTCGG
>CAIOLZ010000278.1 GCA_903859265.1 uncultured beta proteobacterium | reverse complement strand
TGATGATCATTACCACGGTGATGACTTTCTATGTCGTGCGCTACGGCTGGGGCTACCCGCTGTGGTTGTGCATAGCCTCGACGGGTGTTTTCTTTGTGATTGATGCGGGATTTTTCACCTCCAATCTGGTGAAAATTGCGCAGGGCGGCTGGTTCCCCCTGGCGATGGCGGCGGGCTTGTATCTCATTATGGCGACCTGGAAAGATGGCCGCCGATTGCTGAACCAGAAGGTCAAGGCCGATGCCCTGGATTTGCCGAGTTTCCTGCAAGCGGTATTCGTCAGCCCGCCGGTGCGAGTTGATGGTACCGCCGTGTTTTTGACAGCCGATGTCGGCACGGTGCCCAACGCATTGCTGCACAACCTCAAACACAACAAGGTGATGCATAAAAACAATTTGTTTGTCACCGTGCGCAGCCATGAAGTGCCGTGGATCGGCTTGGACAAGCGCATCGAGATCGACTCCCTGGGCCACGACTGCTGGCAGGTGGTGATCCACTACGGATTTAAAAACGACCCGGATATTCCCAAGGCGTTGCAGCAGATCAAGGGGCGCGGCTGTGAACTCAACGCCATGACGACCAGCTACTTTTTGTCGCGCGATACTGTAGTCCCGGTGTTGGGAGAAGGCATGGCGCCCTGGCGCGAAAAGTTGTTCGCGTCGATGCACCACAACGCCAGCGGTGCGGCAAGCTTTTTAAACCTGCCCAGCAATTCGGTCGTGGAGCTCGGCTCCAAGATTGAAATTTGACCCATCAGACGGCGTGCGGTTTTTCAAAGATTTGAGTCTGTCGTCGTTTACCGCCGGCTTTGTCGCCGTGCTGGTTGGCTTTACCAGTTCGGTGGCCATCGTGTTTCAGGCGGCGCAGGCCTTTGGGGCAAGCCCCGGAGTCATGGCCTCCTGGATGTGGGCCATAGGCATTGGTATGGGTGTTTGCACCCTGGTGCCTTCCATCTGGTGGCGCAAGCCTGTCATGGTTGCCTGGAGCACCCCCGGTGCGGCCGTCCTGGCCAGCGCCGGGTTGGCCGGGGGATTCGGCATGGCCGACGCGGTGGGTGCCTTCATGATGAGCGCAGCGCTGGTCATCGTGGCGGGTTGGACCGGGTGGTTCGAACACACCATGAAGCGCATTCCCGTGGCCGTTGCCGCGGCCTTGCTGGCGGGCGTTCTGGCCCGCTTTGGGCTGAGTGGTTTTGCTGCCGCGCAAACCGCACTGCCTCTGGTCGTCGTCATGCTGTGCGCCTATCTGGTGGGCAAGCGTCTGCTGCCGCGTTACGCCGTGCCTGCAACCTTGCTGGCCGGCATTGTGATGGTGGCGTTCACCACTGGTTTTCACAAGACGGATTTGCAGTGGGCACTGACCTACCCCGTCTGGGTCACTCCGTCGTTTTCCCCGGCGGCTTTCGCAAGCCTGTCGTTGCCCCTTTTTATTGTCACGATGGCTTCTCAGAACCTGCCCGGCGTGGCCGCCATCCGGGCAGCGGGCTTCGGCGACGAGCGGGCGCGCGGAGGTGACGCGGGCATTCCCATTTCGAAGGTCATCACCATGACTGGCGTGGTGACTTTGCTATTGGCTCCCTTCGGCGCGTTTTCGCTGAATCTGAGCGCTATTACCGCGGCCATTTGCATGGGCCCCGAAGCGCACCGAGACCCGGACAAGCGTTACACCGCGGCGAGCGCATGCGGTGCGATTTATATTCTTATCGGTATTTTTGGCGCCACGATCATTGGCGTGCTGACGGCATTCCCCAAAGAACTGGTGGCGGCCATCGCAGGGTTGGCGCTGCTCAGCACGATCGCGGGCGCACTTAAAGTGGCACTGGAAAACGAGATCGACCGTGAGGCAGCCATCATCACTTTTCTGGTTACCCTGAGTGGCGTCGTAGTCGCTGGTATAGGCTCTGCGTTATGGGGCGTTTTCGCCGGTGCGCTGGCGCTGGCGGTGCAGCACTACGGCAATCCCCGACGGCATTGACAACCGGCCCGAATATTTATGCACATACTTTTTATCGCCGACCCGCTTGAATCATTCAAGATTTACAAAGACACCACCTTTGCCATGATGCGTGAGCTGCAGCGGCGCGGGCATATGCTGGCCGCTTGCGAGCCCAGGGATATTGGCTGGGAACGCGGTGGCTTTGTGCGTGCGCAGGTTCGCACAATCAGGCTGACAGGAAAGCAGGAACCGTGGTTTGAAGCAAGCCCTGACGTGATTTCGCAAACCGCGCGAGCACTCAAGGACTTTGACTGCGTCATCATGCGCAAAGACCCGCCGTTTGACAGCGAATATTTTTATGCGACCCATTTGCTCGGGCAGGCAGAACGCGAAGGCGCCAGGGTTTTCAACAAGCCGGTGGCGTTGCGCGACCACCCTGAAAAACTGGCCATTCTGGAGTTCCCGGAATTGATTGGCCCGACGCTGGTGACGCGCGATGCTGCGGCTGTGCGCCGCTTCCATGCCGAGCACAAGGACATCATCCTCAAACCGCTCGACGGCATGGGGGGTACGGGTATTTTTCGCGTCAGAGAAGATGGCTTGAACCTTGGCGGGATTATCGAGACCCTGAACCGTGACGGCGCGCAAACACTCATGGTGCAAAAGTTTCTGCCAGCGATCGCGGATGGCGACAAGAGGGTGCTCGTGATTGGCGGCAAGCCCGTACCCTTCTGTCTGGCCCGCATACCACAGGGGGGCGAGGTTCGTGGCAATCTGGCCGTGGGTGGCAAAGGTGTCGCTCAGGCAATCAGCGCCTCGGACCGGGCGATTGCAGATTACCTTGGTCCGATTCTGGTAGAGCGCGGTTTGCTGCTGGTGGGACTGGATGTGATTGGTGACAGCCTGACCGAGATCAACGTGACCAGCCCGACCTGCTTTCAGGAAATTACCGATCAAACCGGCTTCGATGTGGCTGCGATGTTTGTCGATGCGCTGGAGGCCGCTCTCGCGTAGTAAGCGCCATCGTGGATCTGTGGCAGCAGCAGCGAACCGTCTTTAAAAACCCGCATTTCGCCGGGTGCCATGGCAATCCAGTTTTCGTTAGTCGTCAGCGGTTGCGTCACCACAATAACCAATTTGTCATCCGGGCCATTCAGTTCGGACAGGTCAACGCTGACTTCTTCGTCTTTGAGCTGCACGGTTTCAAAAGGGTACTGGCGCTGTACGTAATGCAGATGGGTGCTGGCATGGGCCCATAGCGCCTGGCCGTTGCTCAGCAGAAAGTTGAAAGTGCCGTGGGCGGCAACTTTGGGTGCAAGTTCGGCCAGCGTTCTGGACAACTCTTCAACCGGCGGCATCGCAGCATGTGCCTTGTTGAGTTCCTGCATGAGCCAGCAAAAGGCCAATTCGCTGTCGGTGGTGCCTACCGGTTTGAAGCTGCCGTGCAGTCTGGGGGCATAGTCTTTGAGGTCACCGTTATGTGCGAAAAACCAGTAGTGCCCCCATAGTTCGCGCACAAAAGGATGGCAGTTTTCCAGACGCACTGCGCCGACCGTGGCCTTGCGGACATGGGCCACGACGTTGTGGCTTTTGATCGGGTAGGTGCGCAGCATTTGTGCGATCGGCGATGTGGCTGCGCTGTCTTTGTCCACAAAGTGCCGGGCTGCTTTGCCGGGGCTGTCGCCATCACTCTCGAAGAAGGCAATCCCCCAGCCATCGGAGTGGTGGTCGGTACAGCCGCCACGCTGCGAAAAACCAGTGAAGCTCAGCGTCAAGCTCGCTGGCAGGCGGCTATTCATTCCTAGCAGTTGGCACATGAATAACAGTTTACACCCGGGGCTCCGTCCAAAGCTTGCCGCCCGTCGCCCAATTCTCACGCTTTACATCGACGATCAGCACATCCACCGAGTCGGGGGTGCCGCCTAGCACTTCGACGCTGACGCGGGTAATTTCTTCGACCAGCTTTTTCTTCTGTTCCAGCGTGCGGCCTTCGAGCATTTCAACATGGTAAGTCGGCATGGATATTCCTCCGGTTTTGGGGTTTAGACTGCCGTGCATTGTATGAACCGTCCTATCCCCGTTCCATCTCCCCGCCAAGGAATTTTCATGCCACGCCAATTGCAGGCGTTATTGGCACTGGCCTTTGTGCTGCACGCGGTTTTGGGCGCTCTGATGGGTCTGTCGGTGGATGAGGCGCATTACGCACTTTATGCCGCACACCCCGCCCTGAGTTACTTTGACCATCCGCCCCTGGTGGGCTGGGTGCAGTGGCCCCTGGTGGTATTGAACGCGCCGGATGCCTTGCTGCGCCTGTTGCCAGGCGCCTTGTGGCTGGGCACAGTTGTGCTGGCTTATCGGGTGACGCGTGTACTCGAGCCTGTATCCGGGCAGGCCGGTTGCTGGACCGTCATGGCCTTGTTGCTTGCGCCTTTGCTGCACGTGCTGGGCAT
>CAIOLZ010000277.1 GCA_903859265.1 uncultured beta proteobacterium | reverse complement strand
TGACGCCACTCAGACTGGCTTTGAAACTCGCCGTGTCATCTTGTCGAATACCGGCAAGTCACGTGTTTGCCGGCCCTCCACCGACACAACCTGTACGGCCACCGCGACCAGTTAGTGATTGGCTGGCGCCGCTAACTGAATGCGCAGTAGCGCGCGTTCAGTGATCTGCGATACCCGACCAAAGCTCATTGAGGTCTGCAAACTTCCATTTGGCCGGGTCTTCCCGGCTGACAATTTTTTCGCCCACGTCCGGTTTGGAAAGATCCAAGATTTCCGGTGTCAGGCGCAGGTTGGACTTGGTTGAAAAAAAGACCTTGACGGTTGGCGTTGTCAGGGATTTGCCGGTCTGCTCAATGACCACGGCCAATTTGCCGGAACTTAGTTTCACCAGCGAGCCGATGGGATATATGCCCAGGCTCTTGACGAAGGCCTGGAAAACCCGAATGTCGAAATGGCCCTTGGACCACTCCGCCATGCGGCGCAAGGATTCCGCCGGGTCCCACCCCGCCTTGTAAGGCCGGTTGGACGTGATGGCATCGTAAACATCGCAGACCGCGCCCATCTTGGCGTAAAGGCTGATTTCCTCGTCCTTGAGGCCTTTGGGGTAACCTGATCCGTCGGTTTTTTCGTGGTGGTGCAAACACACATCCAGTACCATCGGATCGACATCGGAGCCGGTCAAAAGAAGGCGGTGCCCCTCCTCGGGGTGCCGTTTGATGATGGCAAACTCCGCTTCGGTCAACTTGCCGGGTTTGTTCAAAACATCCATGGGCATGGCCGCTTTGCCGAGGTCGTGCATCAATCCGGAGATTCCGGCCAAACGGGTCTGTTCTTCATCCAACCCCAGTTGCTTGGACAGGGCAACCATCATGGCGCACACAGCAACTGAATGCATGTAGGTGTAGTCATCGGCGGTTTTCAGACGCGCCAGGCTGATGAGTGCGCCCGGATTGCGGGACACGGAGTCGGTGATTTCCTCGACCAACTGTTGCGCCTCACCGGTATCCACCGCCTTGCCCATGCGGGCTTCTTCAAACATCGAGATCACGGCTCGCTTGGATTGCGCGCATATTTTTGCAGCACGCGCGAACTCCACGGAGGCGGTGACCGGGGCTACGTCTTTTTGCCGGGCCGTTACGGCCTGCACGTCCGCCTGAACCTGCGCTTCTGACTCCACTTCAGCCACCGACGCTTCGCCCGCCGCGACATCAGACCCTTTGCCACTGTCGATCCACACTTCCTTGATGGCGCTAGCACGAATGGCCACCAAATCTTTTTCATTTGTAATAACAAACCCGGTACGCCAGAACGGATGGTCCATCCAGGAGCCACAAAACTCCTTGAGGTGCATGCCCATCGTGAGTTGGTTTACGCTGATTTTCTTGAGCATGTTGGCTTTTCAGTGGCAACCGCCTGAACGGGCGGGAAATACCATCAATGCAAGTGGCGTGGTTTGCGACCGCCGCCGTGGCTGTTGCCGGAACTGCCGCCCGTTCCGCGTGGCGGTTTTCCGATCTCCAGTGAATTGACAAGTGCATCAAAGCGTTTGGCAAACAATTTATCCACTTCAGCAACCACATCACCGAGCTCGACCGCATCAAAGTGGCGCTCCATCATGTTGATCATGTCCTGAACCAGCAAATCGCGTTGCACCTGCATGATCGCTGCAGGATTGGGACCTACGAACAGCATGACGAAGTCATCACGCGATTCGCCGGTCACCGGGCCTTCTTCCTCGTCAAAGTCTGCGTCATAAAAAGTGATCTCAACCGCTGCCCCGGCATCTGCAATTTCGTTGAGATTCATGCAAACTTCGTCAAGCGTTTGCCGGAAGTCCTCATCGCCAGGCACGGTCCAGCACATCTGCAACAGGTGTTCCGCAGCATCAAACTGAATGCCTGGCTCGTCCTCATAGGCGCTGGCAGAGGCATCCGACAAGGAACTGCGGCCGGCATAACGCCAAAGCGGTTTCAAAGCGTCCTGCAAGTGGACAAAACTGACATCCGGTCGCAACTGGACCTGACCGTGAACATGAATCTCAAAGGGGGCGTTGTAACGTGGCATGGAATTGAGTGTAGCGCGCAAAACACCAAAAAGAACGGCGTTCAACGGCGGGTAAAAAGCGGCTTTACTTATGGTGCCCGAGACCGGAATCGAACCGGTACGCCCGTTATTCACGAAGCGGCGGATTTTAAGTCCGATGTGTCTACCTATTTCACCACTCGGGCATTGCGACCACAACCTGGGGCGTTGTGACGTCCCGAAATTTTGGAGGCGCGGTCCGGAGTCGAACCGGACTAACCGGATTTGCAATCCGGGGCATAACCGCTTTGCTACCGCGCCACTCTCAAAACCGCTAACAAAAAAGGGAAGCTTGGTGCTTCCCTTTTCGGAATTTGGAGCGGGAAAAGAGTCTCGAACTCTCGACCTCAACCTTGGCAAGGTTGCGCTCTACCAACTGAGCTATTCCCGCGTTTCAAGCCTCAAATTATATGCTATTTTTTTGATCCCGATTTCGGACAAACTAAAAAAAGTTGTCCCTGCTCAATGCTTGATCGCATCGGGATTGGTGTCAACCTTGACTACGGCCGCAGCCGCGGTAACGCCAGGTACATCCTCATCGGGCAAGGGTATGGGCATGGATTCCAGCGCCAGCTCCAGGACCTTGTCAATCCAGCGCACCGGGACGATTTCCAACCCGTTTTTCACGTTTTCCGGAATGTCCTGCAAGTCCTTGGCATTCTCTTCCGGAATCAGCACGGTCTTGATGCCTCCGCGCAGCGCTGCCAGCAGCTTTTCTTTCAGTCCGCCGATGGCTGTAACTTCACCACGCAGCGTTATCTCGCCCGTCATGGCCACATCGCCACGCACCGGAATGCCAGTCAGCGCGGACACAAAAGCCGTGGTCATTGCAGCACCAGCGCTGGGGCCGTCTTTGGGCGTGGCGCCATCAGGCACGTGGATGTGAATATCCTTCTTCTCGAAAGTCTCGTCCTTGATGCCCAGGCGGCGAGCGCGGCTGCGTACCACGGTACGGGCAGCTTCCACGGATTCTTTCATCACATCACCCAAAGAACCGGTGCGCGTGATGACGCCTTTTCCGGGAGTCAAAGCGGCTTCAATCGTCAAAAGATCACCACCAACTTCTGTCCAAGCTAGACCGACCACCTGCCCGACCTGATTTTGCTGTTCTGCCCGACCATAGGTGTACTTGCGCACTCCCAGGTATTCGTTCAGATTTTCAGCGGTGACCAGCACTTGCGGATCGAGCTTTTTCAGTAACAGCCCTTTGACAACTTTACGGCAGATCTTGGACAGTTCGCGCTCCAGTGAACGCACACCGGCCTCCCGCGTGTAGTAGCGAACGATGTCGCGCACCGCGTCTTCATTGATGGCGAGTTCGGATTCCTTGACACCGTTGTTTTTCATCTGCTTGGGCAACAGATAGGTAACTGCGATATTCGTTTTCTCGTCCTCGGTGTAGCCTGAGAGCCGTATCACTTCCATCCGGTCCAGCAAGGCCGGCGGAATATTCATGGAGTTGGATGTCGCAACAAACATGACATCGCTCAGGTCGTAATCAACTTCCACATAGTGGTCGCCAAACTTGTGGTTTTGCTCCGGGTCGAGCACCTCCAGCAGGGCACTGCTGGGGTCGCCGCGGAAATCCGTTCCAAGTTTGTCGATTTCGTCGAGCAGGAAAAGCGGATTGCGGGTGCCGACCTTGGACAGGCTTTGCAGCACTTTGCCGGGCATGGCCCCAATATACGTGCGGCGATGGCCACGAATCTCCGCCTCATCACGCATGCCACCCAGTGCCATACGAACGTATTTGCGGCCCGTTGCCTTGGCAATGGATTGGCCTAGGGACGTCTTCCCGACACCGGGTGGCCCGACCAGGCACAGGATGGGCGCCTTGACCTTGTCCACGCGTTGCTGCACAGCCAAATATTCAAGAATCCGGTCCTTGACCTTGTCCAGGCCGTAGTGGTCCTGGTTCAACACATTTTCCGCGTTGGTGAGGTTGTGCTTGATTTTGGTTTTGGTGACCCAGGGCAACCCGGTCAACACGTCAATGTAATTGCGCACCACCGTGGCTTCAGCCGACATCGGAGACATCAGCTTAAGTTTTTTGAGCTCCGCCTCGGCCTTTTTGAGGGCTTCCTTGGGCATCTTGGCAGATTTGATCTTCTTTTCTATCTCTTCAATGTCGGCGCCCTCTTCACCTTCACCGAGTTCTTTTTGAATCGCCTTGACCTGCTCGTTGAGGTAGAAATCGCGCTGATTCTTTTCCATTTGGCGTTTGACGCGCCCGCGAATCTTTTTGTCAACATTGAGAATGTCGACTTCACGTTCGATTTGCTCAAACAGATTTTCCAAACGGTCTTTGACCGAGGAAAGGCTGAGCACGGCCTGCTTTGCATCGAGCTTGAGCGGCAAGTGTGCGGCGATGGTGTCGGCCAGCCGTCCGGCGTCGTCGATGCTAGAAATCGACGTCAGGATTTCCGGCGGAATTTTTTTGTTGAGCTTGACGTACTGGTCAAACTGCTGCATCACGGCGCGCCGCAAGGCTTCAACCTCGCTGCCCTTGGAGCGCTGCTTCTCCTCGGCATCCGTTACTATTTCCACTGGCGTCACCTGCGCAGTGAAGTGGGAATCACCTTCTGCAATTTTGTTCACCAGCGCACGCTGATGCCCCTCGACCAGCACCTTCACCGTACCATCCGGGAGCTTGAGCATTTGCAAAATGGTAGAAATGCAGCCCACATCGAACATGTCGGACACCAGCGGATCGTCTTTGGCAGCCGCTTTTTGGGCCACGAGCATGATGCGTCTTTCGGCTTCCATGGCAGCTTCCAGTGCCTTGATGCTTTTGGGACGTCCGACAAAAAGCGGTATCACCATGTGGGGGAAAACCACGACATCCCGCAGTGGCAATAGCGGCAAGTCAATGGGTGTAGCGGGCAATGGGTTATGACCTGACATAGGGAACCTTTATCTTTAAGCTTTCTTGGCCGCTTCGCGGTACACCAGCAGGGGGGGCTTGTTTTCTTCGATCGTTGACTCGTCCACCACCACTTTTTCGACATTGGCCACGTTGGGCAATTCGTACATGGTGTCGATCAGTGACTGTTCAAGAATCGAGCGCAAGCCGCGGGCGCCGGTTTTACGCGCCAGAGCCCGCTTGGCGATGGCCTTGAGCGCACTCGGCCGCACCTCGAGTTCGGCGCCCTCCATGGCCAGCAATTTGGCATATTGTTTGACCAGCGCATTCTTGGGTTCGGTGAGAATTTGGACCAGCGCGTCCTCCGACAGTTCGGCCAGAGTAGCAACCACCGGCATACGGCCCACCAGTTCCGGAATCAGGCCAAACTTGATCAAGTCTTCGGGCTCGACATCCTTGAAGACCTCCGTCAGGCTGCGTTGCTGCTTGCTTTGCACCGTGGCGCCAAAGCCGATACCCGACGACTGGGTGCGGCTTTCGATCACCTTTTCCAGTCCGGCAAACGCGCCGCCACAGATGAACAGAATATTGGTGGTGTCGATCTGTACGAAATCCTGATTTGGATGCTTGCGTCCGCCCTGCGGCGGCACGCTGGCCATGGTGCCTTCGATCAATTTCAGGAGCGCCTGTTGAACGCCTTCGCCCGACACATCACGCGTGATGGACGGGTTGTCGGACTTGCGGGAAATTTTGTCGATTTCATCGATATACACGATTCCACGCTGGGCCCGCTCCACCTCGTAGTTGCAGCTTTGCAGCAGTTTCAAAACAATGTTTTCGACGTCCTCACCGACGTACCCGGCCTCGGTCAATGTGGTCGCATCGGCCATTACAAACGGAACGTCGAGCATGCGCGCCAAAGTCTGGGCGAGAAGTGTTTTACCGGAGCCGGTAGGGCCGATCAGCAGGATGTTGCTCTTGGTCAGTTCGACGTCATCTTTTTTGGCCTTTTCTTTGTGCCGCAGCCGCTTGTAGTGGTTATATACCGCAACCGCCAGGGTTCGCTTGGCCGGTTCCTGACCGATCACATAATTATCCAGATTGGCCTTGATCTCCGACGGAATCGGCAGGTCACTTTTGCTTTCTTTACCGTCGGTGGTGGCGGGCAATTCGTCGCGAATAATTTCGTTGCATAAATCAATGCACTCGTCACAGACAAATACCGAGGGACCCGCTATGAGTTTTTTGACCTCATGCTGACTCTTGCCACAAAAAGAGCAGTACAAAGTCTTTTCGCTGGAAGTGCCTTTTTTCTCGGCCATGTTCGCTGCCTTTTCGCAAGTAATTGGTCAATGATAACTAAATAAAAAACGGTGCCCGTCTTCTGACCGGCACCGCTTCAGGGATAGTCAACTGCGAGGAATCAAGGCCGCTTGGCAATCACCTGATCCACCACACCGTACTCTTTGGCTTCTTCGGCTGACATGTAGTAATCCCGCTCCGTATCACGGGCAATGCGCTCGAGGGTCTGGCCCGTGCGGTCGGCCAGAATCTGATTAAGTTGCTCGCGGGTTTTCAGGATCTCGCGCGCAGCGATCTCAATTTCTGTCGCCTGGCCCTGGCTGCCACCGGAAGGTTGGTGGATCATGACCTTGGAATTTGGCAGTGAAAAACGCTTGCCCTTGGCGCCTGCGGCCAGCAAAAATGCTCCCATGCTGGCGGCCATACCGGTGCACAAAGTGGACACATCTGGCTTGATGAAGTTCATGGTGTCAAAAATCGCCATACCCGCACTCACCGACCCGCCGGGCGAGTTGATGTAGAAGGAAATGTCTTTGTCCGGGTTTTCGCTTTCCAGGAAGAGCAATTGCGCCACCACCAAATTGGCGGTTTGGTCATTGACCGGGCCAACCAGAAATATCACGCGTTCTTTGAGCAGGCGTGAATAAATGTCATAGGACCGCTCCCCGCGTCCCGATTGCTCGATGACCATGGGCACCATACCCAGCCCCTGTGGCTCCAGCGTACCGGCCGATCCGTAAATCCCGTTCATATGATCTCCAAAGTTGTCACCCAAATGTACCCAAAAACGTAAACTGAAATGTCAAATGGGGCTAATGCCCGGAACTGCAAGCCCGGACAAGCCCCACATTGCAACGCTCTGGTGCGACAGAGCGCTGTGCGCATCAATCAGTTTTGCGCCATCAGCTCATCAAACGAAACCGACTTCTCCGAAACCTGTGCCTTTGACAGCACGAATTCGGTCACGTTGTTTTCAATGACAACGGCTTCCACCTCGGCCATTCGGCGGTTGTCGCCGTAATACCAGCGCACTACTTCCGATGGTTTTTCATAGCTCGCTGCCAGCTCGTCAATGTGGGCCTTGATCTGCTCGGGCTTTGCCATCAGGCTGTTGGCGCGCACCAACTCGGCGACGACCAGACCCAGGCGTACGCGGCGCTCTGCCTGGGGGCGGAAAATATCGTCCGGAATCGGAGCTTTGTCAGCGTCTTTGACACCGCGCTGCTTGAGGTCGGCCCGGGCGCCTTCGATCATGCGATCGAGTTCGGCCTGAACGCTGGACTTGGGGAGGTCGAGTTCCGACTTGGCGATCAATGCATCCATCACGGCCTGCTTGTTGCGGCTGAGCAAACGCTGCTTGACTTCACGCTCCAGATTCTTGCGGATATCGGCACGCAGCGCTTCGACGGTGGCTTCGGCAATACCGAGGGACTTGGCCAACACGCCATCGACTTCTGGCAGATGTGCGGCTTCAATTTTCTTGAGCGTGACCAGGAAGTCGGCGGTCTTGCCGGCTACGTCCTTGCCGTGGTACTCGGCGGGGAACGCCAGGGGAAACGTCTTGCTTTCCCCCGCCTTCATGCCGCGCGTGGCTTCTTCGAATTCTTTGAGCATCTGACCGTCGCCCAGGATGAACTGGAAGTCAGCAGCTTTGCCGCCTTCGAAAGGTTCGCCGTCAATTTTTCCTTCAAAATCCACTGTCACCCGGTCACTGTCCTGGGCCGCGGCATCCTGCGCGCGCTGTGCAAAGGTGCGGCGTTGCTTGCGCAGTATTTCAACCGTTTTGTCAATCGCCGCTTCGCTCACCTCCGTGCTGAGCTTGTCGATCACCGCGCCGGTGAGGTCACCAATCTTGACTTCCGGATAAACCTCAAAGATTGCATCGAAAGCCATTTGGCCATCGGTGGCGGTTGTGCTTTCGGTAATGCGCGGCTGTCCGGCAACGCGCAACTTGGCTTCATTGGCCGCTGTGGCAAATGCCTCGCCGACCTTGTCGTTCATGACTTCGTAATGGACTGAATAACCATAGCGCTGTGCCACGACATTCATGGGGACTTTACCTGGACGGAAACCGTCCATCTTCACGGTGCGTGCAAGCTTGCGCAGGCGCGAATCGACTTCCGTCTGAATCGCGCCAACCGGCAAAGTCAAAGTAATTTTGCGCTCCAGCTTTTCCAAGGTTTCAACAGTTACGGGCATGCTTATCTCCTAAAAGGTTGCAGACAACCGCCCCTTACCGGGTTGCGACTGTCGATCTATTTCTCACAAACGTGAAGTGGTGCGCGGGGCGGGACTCGAACCCGCACAGTATTGCTACCGTCAGGACCTAAACCTGGTGCGTCTACCAATTTCGCCACCCGCGCAAAAAACAAAATGGGTGTTCAGGTTTGCGGCATCCAAATTGCATGCCTGCGCGCCGTGACCACCCATACGAAACCGGTCAGCCTCAGATTTTAACCTGCACCGGGTGTATCCCGATTTACGCGAAAACAGGCGGCATACATGGCCGGCAAAGCCAGCAATGTCAATACAGTGGCAACGATCAGCCCACCCATGATGGCAACAGCCATCGGGCCCCAGAACACGGAACGCGAGAGCGGGATCATGGCCAGCACAGCCGCAGCCGCAGTAAGCACAATAGGGCGCAAACGCCGCACCGTGGAGCCCACGATGGCCTCCCAGGCGGGTATTCCGTGAGAACGGTCTTGCTCAATCTGGTCGATCAAAATCACCGAGTTGCGCTGGATCATGCCCATCAGGGCAATTACGCCCAGCAAGGCAACAAAGCCGAACGGCCGGTTCAGAATCAGTAAGGCACCGGCCACTCCGGCAATTCCCAGAGGCCCGGTCAAGAACACCAGCACAGCACGGCTGAAGCTGTGCAACTGAAGCATCAACAGGGTAAAAGTAATGAACAACATGATGGGCACGCCCACCACAATGGACGCTGAACCCTTGGAACTTTCCTCCACCGCCCCGGCGACTTCAATCCGGTAACCGGGTGGCCATTTGGCGCTCAGCGCACGCAATTTGGGGAGCAATTCATCGGTGACGGTGGCGCCCTGCAGGCCCTCCACGATGTCGCATTGCACGGTGATAGCGTAATCGCGATTTTCACGCCACATCACGCCCGGCTCCCAGCCGAAAACCGGCTTGGCAATCTGGGTCAGCGGAATCGATTTACCACTGCTGGTGGGCAGGTAAGCGTTGCCAATATCCGTGATCGCGCTGCGCTCCTCCAGTGGCTGGCGCAACACGATATCGATGAGTTTGTCGCCCTCCTGATACTGGCCGACCGTGGCACCCTCCAGAATCGCCTTGGCGGCCTGCGCGATCGATTGGCTGGTCACGCCCAGCGCCCGCGCTTTGGACTGGTCCACCTCCAGCCGCAGCACCTTGATGGACTCGTTCCAGTTGTCATTGACGCCCCGTGTGTTGGGGCTCGACAACATGGCGGATTTGACCTCGTCTGCGTAGGCCCGCAGCGCAATCGGGTCCGTGCCAGCAACGCGGAACTGCACCGGATAGGCCACGGGTGGGCCGTTGGGCAACAACTGCACGCGACCGCGCACCTCCGGAAATTCATGGGCCAGCAGCACCGGTAAATCCAGCCGGAGGGCTTCACGGGCCTTGAGGTCCTTGGCAATCACCATGACTTGCGAAACGTTGGTTTGGGGGAACACCTGATTCAAGGAGAGATAAAAACGGGGCAAGCCAGAACCGATCCAGGTCGTCACAGAAGCCACGCCCTCAGCTTCCCGCAGGCGGCGCTCCACGCGCTTGGTAACTTCTTCGTTGGCGGCAAACGACGTGCCCTCCGGAAACCACAGCTCCACCAGCACTTCCAGACGGCTGGAATCAGGGAAGAACTGTTGCTGCACCTTGCCCATGCCGACTATGCCCATGACGAACACGAAAATCGTGATTCCAATGGTGATCCATCGGTGGGTAATGCACCAGTTCAGAAGGCGCTTGAAGCCCGTATAAAAAGGCGAGGTGTAGCTCTCCCGATGGGCTTCGGTAACAACTGTGCCATCGTGGTTGAAATAGGCAGTGGGCCGCGCCTGCAGCAACACGGTTCCCAGGTAGGGAACAAAATAGACCGACACAATCCAGCTCAGCAGCAGCGCGATGACGGTGACTGCGAAGATGGCGAAGGTGTATTCACCGGTCACCGACTTGGCGATGCCAATCGGCAAAAAGCCCGCACCCGTGATCAGCGTGCCCGTCAGCATCGGCATTGCGGTCACCTCATAGGCAAAAGTCGCGGCACGCACCTTGTCGTAGCCCTCCTCCATTTTGTGCACCATCATTTCCACCGCAATGATGGCGTCATCGACCAGCAAACCCAGGGCGATGATGAGCGAGCCAAGTGATATTTTGTGCAGGCCAATCCCGAAGTAGTGCATCGCCAGAAAGGTGACCGCCAACACCAGCGGGATCGTGATGCCGACCACCAGACCCGGACGAAAGTCGATGTAATAGCGGCGCCACAGAGGATGGGTTCCCGGTCTGCGGTGAAAACCCAGCGATATAAAACTGACCGCCAGAACGATCACCACTGCTTCGATCAGCGTGTGCACAAATTCCGCCACCGAGGTGGACACTGCCTTGGGCTGGTCCTGAATCTGCACCAGCTCGACACCTGCGGGCAGGTCTTTTCCAATCTTGAGCGACGCAGCTTTAAGCGCTTTGCCCAGGGCAATAATGTCGCCTCCCTTGGCCATGGAGACCCCCAGGGCGATGACCTGCTGGCCCTGGTGCATGACTTTCACGCTGGGCGGATCGATGTAATCCTGGCGCACATCTGCAATATCGCCGAGCCTCAACTGCTTGCCTGAACTGCCGCGAATGGGCATGGCGCGCAGTTGTTCGACGGCGTTGAATTGCCCGGCCACCCGGACCTGGACGATATCGAGCGGAGTGTGCACCGCACCGGCACTTTCAACCGCATTTTGCTGGCCCAGTTGCGACAAAACCTGGTTCATGTCCAGGCCCATCTGGGCCAGCCTTTTTTGCGAAATTTCGATATAGAGCTTTTCGTCCTGCACGCCGAATTGCTCGACCTTGGCGACATCGGGCACGCGCAGCAGGTCCTGGCGCACATCGTCGGCAAATGCCTTGAGTTCCGCATACGTGAAACCATCACCCTGCAGCGCGTAGATCACGCCATACACGTCGCCAAAATCATCGTTGAAAAACGGCCCCTGCACGCCGGCCGGAAGCTGGTAGCGCATGTCGTTGATTTTTTTGCGCACGGTGTACCAGACGTTGGCCACTTCGGACGGACTGGAGTTGTCTTTGAGCTCCAGCGTGATTTGGGACTCGCCGGGCTTCGAATAACTGCGGATTTTGTCGGCGTAGGGCACTTCCTGCAAAGTGCGCTCAAGTTTGTCGGTGACCTGTTCAGCAACCTGTTGCGCAGTCGCCCCCGGCCAGTTGGTTTGAACCACCATGGCGCGAAACGTAAATGGCGGATCCTCGTCCTGCCCCAGCTGGAAGTAGGCCGCCACACCCAACACCATGAGCACCACCATGAGGTAACGCGTCAGGGGGCCATGCTCCAGCGCCCACCTGGACAGGTTAAAGGCTTCTTTGGGCGCACCGGGCTGGCTATTCATGGGCCTGCCCCGGCGCCTTGGCATATCGGTCCTGGTAGAGCGTGACCTTTTGGCCAGGCGACAACACATGTACGCCAGCTGCAACCACCTGCATGCCGGGCTGCAGGCCACTGGCGATCACAACGTCATTGCCGTCGGCAGTCGATACCTCGACGGTCTGCAGATTGACCGTCATGTCTTTCGGGTTCAGTACCCAGACGGCGGTCCGTTGCCCGTCACGGCGCAATGCGCTGGTGGGCACCTTGATCACCTGCACGCCGCTGCGATCCAGCGCCTTGGCGATGACCGAGACCGTAGTTCCCAGTGGCAATGCGTCTTGGCCGTCCAACCCTACTTTGACGGCAAACGTGCGAGTCACCGGATCGGCGCTGGCCGCCACTTCACGCACGGTACCCTGCGCCCGGATCGGGCTGGACCAGGCCCGGACTTCGGCACTGGAGCCTGGTTTGATCAGACCAATTTTGTCCTCCTGCACCGAGAAGACAACGTCGCGCGGACCGTCCTGTGCAACCCGGATGACCGGCGCTCCCGCGCCCACGACCTGTCCCACTTCCGCATCGACCGACGTTATGACACCCGAAACATCGGACACCAGTGTGGTGTAGCCGGCCTGATTGCCCTGGCTAGTGAACTGGGCCTGCGCCTGATCGTATTGGGCGACGGCCGATTTCAGGGCCGTTTCACGACGATCCAGCTCCGCTGCGCTGATGAAGTTTTGTTCTTTCAGATCTTTGTAGCGCTTGAAGTCAGCCACAGCGAGGTCGCGGTTGGTTGCCGCAGCCGCCAGTTGCGCCCGCGCTGCGTCGGCTTGCAATTTGTAATCCTGCGGATCGAGTTGGGCCAAAACTTCTCCGGCCTTGACGCGCTGCCCCAATTCCACGCTGCGCCGGATGATCTTGCCTGCCACCCGAAAGCCCAATTGCGACTCCACGCGCGCACGGACTTCGCCCGCGTATTGCGCACCGGTGTGCATGCCATCAGCGCCAACCGTAATAACTTTGACGGCGCGGACCGGCTCTTCCGCAGGAACATGCTCGGAGCAGCCGCCCACAACAAAGGCGGCAACCGCAGCCGCGGTCAGGATGTAAATTGGCTTGAATGGCATGGTTGAAAAGCGAAAAATGTGGGGGTAACTGCAGGAAAACCGGGGTGGCTGTTCATCCAACCCGTTAATTAATGACCGACAGGTTAGTAATTTAGGGGATTTGCAAAGGGGTGTCAAGCGACACAAAGGTGTCTGCGCCAGCAGGCAAAATCCAACCACCATGCCGCCACTCGACGAAGCTCCACCGATTCAGCATTACGAAAACTTTCCGGTGGCATCTGTCTTGTGCCCACCGCGTTTGCGGCCGCCCATTGCAGCGATCTACCACTTTGCGCGTACTGCCGACGACATCGCCGATGAAGGCTACTGCAGCAGCGCCGACCGGCTCCAGGCTTTGGCGGACTACCGGGCTCAGCTGCAGATCGTTGCCCAAGCCACCACCGCGAACACCTCGCAACCCTTGTTGGACGCACGTTGGTCGAACGTGTTTACCCACCTGCAATCCGCCATTGCGCAACACCAGCTCCCTGTGCCGCTACTCGAAGACCTGCTCGACGCGTTCGTGCAAGACATTGAAAAAACCCGCGACTTCAC
>CAIOLZ010000276.1 GCA_903859265.1 uncultured beta proteobacterium | reverse complement strand
GTTGGCCAGTTCCGGCGAGTCGCTCAGAATCGTCATCAGGCCAAGAATTTGTCCGACGGGCACAAATGGAATCGACTCCATGCGTGAGCGACCGCGAGAGACCGGTTGCCCCACAACCGCGACCTCAGGCGGCAGGTCCGGCAGCGTGAGCGTGGTAATCGCGTCATGGATGATGCCCACCAGGCGCTGAAATTCCGGATCTTTGGAATCTCGGGGGTAGGGCAAGGGGTTGTCCAGTATCAGACCCAGGCGACCCGGACGGGGAAATACGACGATGATGCGGTTGGCCATCTCCACCGCTTCTTCGATGTTGTGGGTCACCATGAATATCGAACGCAGGCCGTTGTCGGAGCTGTGCCACAGGCTTATCAGTTCCTGCCGCAAGTTTTCTGCAGTCAGCACGTCAAGCGCACTGAAGGCTTCATCGAGACAAAGCAGCTTAGGTTGTGACACCAATGCGCGGGCAATGCCGACGCGCTGGCGCATCCCGCCGGAGAGCTCGCGCGGGTAGGCCGCGTGGTAGTTGCCCAGCCCGATCATTTCAATCGCACGTTCCACTGCCGCGTCACGCTCGGCGCGCGAGGTGTTGTGCGCCATCAATCCCACCGCTACGTTCTGTTCCACCGTCAACCAGGGGTAGAGCGCAAAGGTCTGGAACACCACCGATGCATCGGGATTGACGCCGTCGAGCGATTTGCCATCGGCCAAAGCCCTGCCGGACGTTGGCTCCACCAGACCCGTCAGGCAACGAAGGATGGTGGACTTACCCGATCCGGACTGGCCCAGCAAAGCCAGTAGCTCACCGTCCTGTACTGCCAGGTCGATGTTTTCAAGCACTTTGAGCTCATGCCCGCCCGCTGTTTTGTAGGACTTGGAAACCGCCTTGAGTTCGGCGATAGGTTGGGCTGTGGTCGTTGTTGTATTCATCGGGGTTTCCAAACTAGTCAAGACGGAATCGGAGTTCTGCATACGCGTAGAGCTTGCGCCACAGCAGCTTGTTCATCAACACAACAAACAGCGACATGACGGCAATGCTCACAATGATCATCGGCGTGTCACCGGTTTTGGTGACTTCGGCGATGTAGGCGCCCAGGCCATCGGCCTTGAGCGTGGTGTCGCCCCAGGTAGCCAGTTCGGCCACGATACTCGCGTTCCATGCGCCGCCCGCTGCGGTACAGGCGCCGGTCACCCAGAACGGAAAGATGGCAGGAAGAATCATGGTTTTCCAGAGGTTCCAGTCGCGCAAACGGTACACACGGGCGACTTCCTTGAGGTCATTGGGAATCGCCATCGCACCCGCAATCACGTTGAACAGGATGTACCACTGCGTGCCCATGGCGATCAGCAATATGCTGCCCCAGTTCAGCGTAATGTGCGCCGCTACAAAAAGCCCGACCATCAGGGGAAACGTCATATTGACCGGAAAAGAGGCTCCGATTTGCGCCAGTGGCTGCAAAAGCCGGGCCACTTTGGGTTGGAATCCGATCCAGACGCCAACAGGCGTCCATACCAGGGTCGCCAAAATCGTCATGACCGCGACCCGCAGCAAGGTCAAAAAGCCGAGCCAAAGGATGTGACCAATCAAGCCCCATGAAACCACGCCTTTGAGAACTTCAACGGCCGCGATCCCGCCTTGCAAAGCCTCCCAGCCCAGCCAAAGGGCGAAGGCCAAACCGATGATTTTCCAGACCAGGGTGCCGCTGTTGGGGTTGGCCTTGACGACTTTGACGCTGTCGCGCTTGCTGACCTTGAAAAGATAGTCACCCAGCGGATGCACTATTTTTTCTTCAATCCAGGTGAACATGTACGCGCCGCGCAGAATGTTGTAAACCCATGAAGTCGCCGGGTTGCCGGATTCGGTCAACTCGATCTTGAATTTGTCAGCCCAGGCCAGCAAAGGCCGCCAGACCAGCTGGTCGCTGGCAACAATCAGGAAGATCATGGCGACAACGGCCCAGGCTGCCGCAGTGTTGTCGCCTTTGTCAATCGCAACGGCCATGTAGGAACCCAGGCCCGGCAGCTTGAGGTCTTTGTTCATGACGCTGATGGCTTCGCTTTGTGCCACAAAGAACCAGCCCCCGCCAAACGACATCATGCTGTTCCAGATCAGACTGTGTGCCGACGCCGGCAGTTCCAGGTTCTTGAAACGTTGCCAGCGGGTCAGACCATAGGTGGTGGCAGCCTCCTGCATGTCGGTCGGAATCGTGACCATGGAATGGTAGAAGCCAAAAGCCATATTCCACACCTGGCCGGTGAAGATCGCAAAGATTGCCGCGCATTCGACACCCATCAGGCTGCCGGGGAAAAGCGCCATGAACCCGGTGACCGTCGCAGACAAGAAACCCAGAACGGGAACCGATTGCAGGATGTCCAGCGCGGGAAGGATGAATGCCCGTGCGGCCAGGCTTTTGGCCGCAAGGTAGCCGGTAAGGATGGCAAAAAACAGCGAGAAGGAGAACGCAATCCACATCCGCAACAGCGTGCGGCCGGCGTAGTAAGGAATCTGACTCGGCGAGCTGTCCACTTGCAGCACCATCGAATCATCGAAATGCACCATCATCCCTTTGCCAAAGTGCAGCACGCTCCACAGCAAGGCAAACAGCGAGAGCATCACCAGGGCATCGATCCAACCAAAAACACGCGGTTCCGACGGAATGTTGAGTTGGGGAGCAGTGAATTTCATAGCGCCGGACAATAACATCACTCCACTGCAAAATTGTTACAAATTAATGACGCGCTTTTTTGCCCGGATGTTATTTTTGCAGGAAGCAGTCGGCGTTGTTGTAGGCCCCTCCGTCAACCACTATTTTTGTATTTGCCAAAAGGGCAATTTGGGTCGGCGGCGCAAACGCCAGCTGACGCGACGCCTGCGCGTAGTCCTGCCACAGGATCTGGTGATTGACCAGCGGCGCTTCGACCGAGGCGCTGGAGGCGACCATGCGTACCAATTTGGCGTCGGGCGACAAGGTAATCGTGACTGACGGCCGGTTGCATTGGTAGGTGAACGCCACATTGGAGACGGTGACTTCGGCCGGCTGGTAAGCCGTCATCAGATAAAAGCCCATCCCCAGGCAGAGCAGCATGAACACGCCCAGGGCGATGAAAACCCGGTGCTCGCCGGCTGCCGCAGCGGGTGGCAGGGAAGGCCGTGGCTTGGCCATGGGGGCCGTTGCTGACACGGCTCCCGCGCCCGATACCGCGCTATCGATCCCGGTCACCACGGGCGCAGGTGCCACTGCCGTTGCCGTTGCCGTTGC
>CAIOLZ010000275.1 GCA_903859265.1 uncultured beta proteobacterium | reverse complement strand
GGCCGGTCGGATTGGGCCTGCTCACCTGCAAGCGGCGATCGACGCGGCCGCGCCCGGTACAACGATCGAAGAAATGGTTGCAGTGCTGCATGCTGCGCCCGATGGCCCGGGGCGATTGCCACTGGCGACCGACCTGGTTGACGCCCGGCGCGACCTCAACCACGCCATGGCCTGGCGCGATTACGTGACACACAACATCAGCCAGTGCTGTGCAGCCACTTTCGACGCTGGACAGGCTGCCTGGGGCCCTGAACGCGAAGGCGGTCTGTACCCGAGTTGGTTGCGCCAATCGGCGCACGACTTCGGCCCGGCCATGCTGATGGGTGACGCCGGATTTACCCGCCGGTTGACGCGTCTGCCCACCGAGCCGCGTGCGCTGATCGACGCCGCATTGAACGCACTGTGCGTACCCCATGCGGCACAGGAGGACTATTGCTGGGCCCTTTTGATGAGCATCAACGGATGGGCCTCATGGTGCAGTTACGAACGCTGGCAGGCACGCCTGGCGGGCAGTGACGATGATTCCATCGTTCACCTCTTGGCGGTACGCATGGCCTGGGAATGGCTCCTGCATGACGCCCACCCAGACGCCGATGTGGCTCAGGGATTGGAGGCCGCATGGCGCCATAGTGCAGTCGAAGTCGCCAACGCCCGGGCCGCGCAACAGTTCGACTGGATATGGCAGTCTGCCTTGGAGCGCAGTTACCAGGCCCCGCTCAGCCGCGGTCTGATGGCCGCTCCCGACGCAGCGCGTGCCGGACACGATGAACCGCCTGCGGTACAGGCAGTGTTTTGTATCGATGTGCGCTCCGAGGTCTTCCGTCGTGCCTTGGAGGCCAGCAGCCCGGACATAGCGACCCTGGGGTTTGCCGGCTTCTTTGCGATGTTTGTTGACTACAAACCCATCGGCACCGAGATGCAGCGCCCGCAACTGCCTGGCTTGCTGGCGGCTTCACTGTGTGTGACTGACGAATGCGAATCACCCGCGCTCGCCACGGTGCTGGCCAGGCAGCGGCGTCAGTACCTGAATTGGCGCCAGCAATGGCAATCCTTCAGGGGCGGTGCCGGCTCGGCGTTTTCCTTCGTTGAATCATGCGGTTTGTGGTATGCCGGCAAACTGTTCAAACAGCGTATGGGAAAACCTGCACTTGCGGGCCCCGTCGAGCAAACCGGTCTGCCCATCGGGCACAGAGCGCAGTTACGCCCGCGTCTGGCGAGTTTGAATAGCGTCGGCAGTCCAACGCTCGAACAGCGCTGCAATATGGCCGCGACCGCCCTGGGGGCGATGGGTCTTACGAAAAACCTGGCCAGACTGGTATTGCTTGCAGGGCACGGCAGCCAAAGCGCGAACAACCCGCACGCCGCGGGCCTGGACTGTGGCGCCTGTGGCGGCCAGACGGGTGAAGTCAACGCCCGGGTGCTGGCCCAGTTGCTAAACGACCCGGCGGTTCGCGGGGCACTTCAGGCGCGCAACATCATCGTCAGCAACCAGACAGTATTTGTTGCCGGCCTGCACGTGACCACCACAGACGACCTGATCCTGTACGACACTGATCTGCTGCCCTCCAGCCACGCACCGGATGTGGAGGCCTTGCGCGGGTGCCTGGCAGAGGCCGGCCGGCGAGCGCGTTTGGAGAGGGCTGCGTCGCTTGGCCAAGCTGCTCTGGCCGCAGACGCCAGCGCCCTGCATCGCGCGCTGCAATTGCGCAGCGCTGACTGGGCGCAGACAAGGCCCGAATGGGGCCTGGCCGATTGCGCGAGTTTTATCGTCGCGCCCCGCAGCCGCAGCCGTCACCTCAATCTGGGCGGACGCAGCTTCCTGCACGATTACGTGTGGCAGAACGACGCCGGCTTCAAAGTTCTGGAGCTGGTGATGACGGCGCCCATGGTCGTCACCAACTGGATTAACCTGCAGTACCACGCCTCGGTAGTGGACCCGCAGCGCTATGGCAGCGGCAACAAGTTGTTGCACAACGTCGTGGGCGGGCGCATTGGGGTGTTCGAGGGCAACGGTGGTGACTTGCGCATCGGGCTGCCCTTGCAGTCGGTGCACGACGGCCAAACCTGGCGCCACACACCGTTGCGGCTGAGCGTTTACATCGAGGCGCCGCGTCAGGAAATGGACCGCATCATCGCGGCCCACGACACGGTGCGCCATCTTGTGGACCACGAATGGTTGTACCTTTTCTGCCTGTCTGATGCCAACTGTTGGCGTTACCTTCCCGGCGGCAATTGGGAACCCGTTGTTGCCTGAGCCCTTGCCGAATTGAAGGACCGGCAGTCAGCCCAGCATTGCCGTAGCCAGCAGCGCAGCCTGACCGTCGGGCCCCTGGGCCTGCAGTGTCACCGTGTCCCGCTCCACGTTTCCCAGCAGCCGCACCGGCCCCAGATCAAACAGCGGCGCCACGCCGCGAAAGCTGAACGCTGCAACCGGTCGGGGCGTCGATTGGCGCACCAGCTGGAGCAGCAGCACGGCGGTCAGCGGACCATGCACCACCAGACCCGGGTAGCCCTCAACGTCCAACGCATATGAACGGTCATAGTGGATGCGGTGGGCGTTGAAGGTGAGCGCCGAGAATCTGAACAGCAGTCGTGTGTCGGGCTGCCAGTGGCGCGACCAACTGCCCGGTGGAGGCGCTGGTAGTTCGACGCCTTGAGGTGCAGCCACTCTGCCACCGGGCTCGCGATACACAATGTCCTGCTCTTCTTCCAGGCAAAGCAAACCTTCCTGCTCAAAGCGGTACGCGACCGTAACGAATGCGAGTGCGCCCGTCTTGCCGGACTTCATCACGACGTCCTGGATGCGGCCCTCGCGCGTGGCGGGCACTCCGACGCGCAATGGCCGGTGAACCTGTATGCGCGCACCCGCGAACATGCGCCGCGGGTACGGGATGGGCGGCAGGAAACCTCCGCGTTGCGGATGACCATCCGCGTCCAGATTCGACTGCGATGCGCGCGGCAGGAAGTAAAACCAATGCCAGGGAAGCGGCAACTCGGCGCCGTCGATCAGGGCATCACCGGGCTCATCAAGCATGGCCTGCGCGGCCTGCGCCTGCACCCAGGACAAGGGATCCGGGACCGACTCGGTGCGGCCTATCCAGCTTCGAAAGTCTGTGTCCATAAGTATTCCTTACGCTTGCTTCAAAAATTCTTCGGATTTGTGCGGGATTCCCCCGCACCGAATTTATTTGAACCGCATTTAACCTCATTCCATTCTTATTTGCGTGTGTTGCGGCGCTGCCGGCATCACCTCACAAAGACCGCACATGACTGCTTCCTCTCCCCAGCCCGAAACTGCCGCCGCCAGTGCCACTCCGCTACAGGGATTGCGCGTCATCGACGTCGGCAACTTTCTGGCCGGACCCTATGCGGCGACGATGCTCGGCGAGTTTGGCGCCGAGGTGATCAAGATAGAACACCCTGACGGTGGCGACCCCATGCGCCGTTTTGGCACCGCAACCGCGCAGCCCGACGCCACACTCAAGTGGCTCAGCGAAAGCCGCAACAAAAAGTCCGTGACCTGCGACTTGCTGCAGCCGGAGGGAGTGGCGCTGTTTCTGAAACTGGTGGCGAAGTCTGATGTGCTGGTGGAGAACTTTCGTCCCGGCACGATGGAGGGCTGGGGCCTGACCTGGGAAGTGCTGCACAAAGTGAACCCGAAGCTGGTCATGCTGCGTGTCACCGGCTACGGTCAGACTGGCCCCTACCGGCGACGCTCGGGCTTTGCCCACATTGCGCAAGCCTTCGGGGGATTGAACTACCTTGCGGGTTTTCCAGGGGAAACGCCGGTGTTGCCAGGTACCGTGCCGCTGGGCGACTACATCGCCAGCCTGTTCGGGGCAGTGGGCGTCATGATCGCGCTTCGCCATGCCGAGCAGACTGGTCAGGGCCAGGTCATCGACGTAGGCATTTACGAGGCGGTGTTCCGCCTGCTTGAGGAAATCGCTGCCTCTTACGGCCTGCACGGCACGGTGCGTGAGCGCGAAGGCTCCGGCAGCTTTGTGGCCTGTCCCCATGGTCATTTCCGATGCAAGAACGACAAGTGGATTGCCATCGCCTGCACCACCGACAAGATGTTCGAGCGACTTGCAGCGGCGATGGGAAGACCGGAATTGGCGTCTGCGCAGATGTACGGCGACCAGCGCAAGCGCCTGGCTGCGCGCGACGAAGTCAACCGCATCGTCACGGAGTGGGTGGCAAGCCAGGACCGCCCGGAGGTGCTGGAGAAGTGTCTGGCTGAAGAAGTACCTGCTGGCAAGGTCAACTCCATCGCCGACATTTTTGTGGATGAACATTTTCTGGCGCGGGGCAACCTGGCCACGGTGCCCGCCGGCGATCTGGGCGACGTCGTGGTGCCGGGCGTCGTGCCCCGCCTGTCGGCCACACCAGGTCGTATAGAGCACCTGGGCCCTGCACTGGGAAATTCCAATATCGACGTGCTCAGCGGCCTTCTGGGACTGCAAGCCGAAGAGATCCGCCGGCTGCGTGAGCAGCACGTCGTTTAAGGAATCGTCCATGTCTGCATCCACAAGTCCTGCCACTCCTGCCCTCAAGGGCCTGCGCGTCCTCGATATCGCCACCGTCATCGCCGCGCCCTACTGCGCGACGCTGCTGGGGGAGTTTGGCGCTGATGTACTGAAGCTAGAACACCCTGATGGTGGCGATGCCCTGCGCCGTTTCGGCACACCGTCCAAGCGCGGCGATACGCTCACCTGGCTGAGCGAAGCGCGCAACAAACGCTCAATGACCATTGACCTGCGCACCCCCGAAGGTGCGGAAGTTTTCAAGCAGATGATCGCCAAGACGGATGTCCTTTGCGAAAATTTCCGCACCGGCACGCTGGAGAAGTGGGGCCTGGGGTGGGATGTGCTGAAGGCAATCAACCCGGGTCTGGTGATGCTGCGCGTGACCGGCTATGGCCAGACAGGGCCCTACAAGGACAGGCCCGGCTTTGCACGGGTGGCACATGCCGTGGGCGGTATTGCCTATCTGGCGGGGATGCCGAACGGCACGCCGGTGACGCCGGGCTCGACCACGCTTGGCGACTACATGACCGGCCTGTTTGGTTGCATGGGCGTATTGATGGCGTTGCGCCACAAGGAGCGTACCGGCGAAGGTCAGTACGTCGATGCAGCGCTCTACGAATCGGTATTTCGTTGCACTGAGGAGCTCGCGCCGGCCTTTGCGATGTTCGGTGTGGTGCGGCAACGTTCCGGCTCGTCCCACAACGACTTTGCCGTGCCCCATGGCCATTTCGCGACCCGGGATGGCAAGTGGGTTGCCATCTCCTGTGCCACCGATTTGCTGTTCGAGCGCCTCGCGCGGGCCATGAACCGGCCTGAGCTCGCGACTGTGGATGTCTATGGCAAGCAATCCACCAGACTTGCGCACCGCCACGACGTCAATGAAATTGTGCGCGATTGGTGTGGTTCGCTCTCACGCGAGGACGTGCTGCAGCGTTGCTATGCCACTGACACGCCGGCCGGTCCGCTCAACAACATCGCCGACATTTTTGGGGACAGGCAGTTCCACGCGAGGCGCAATATGGTGTCAATGGATGCCCCCGATACCGGCGAACAGATCATCGTGCCCGCGCCGGTGCCGCGTCTGTCGGAGTCACCGGGAAGCATCCGCAGTCTGGGCCCCAAGCTGGGTGAGCACACCGACGAAATACTGCGCGAAGTGCTGGGTTATGACGACGCAAAGATTGCGCACTTGCGCGCATGCAAGGCCGTGTGATGCGTCAACCCAACGGCGGCATTCTGCACGGTCTGCGCATCATTGAAGGCTCCGCCTTCGTCGCAGCACCCCTGGGGGGCATGAGTCTGGCGCAGCTCGGCGCTGACGTGATCCGCTTTGACCCCATAGCGGGCGGACTTGACTACGCCCGCTGGCCTGTCACAGCCACGGGACACTCGCTGTTCTGGGCCGGTCTGAACAAGGGGAAAAGGTCGATCGCCGTGGACTTCCGTCAGCCGCGCGGCCAGGAGCTGTTGACTGCGCTGATCGCGGCGCCTGGAGCCGATGCCGGCCTCTTCAGCACCAACTTCCCGGCCCGAGGGTGGCTGGCGTATGACAAGCTGGCGGCATCACGCGCCGATCTGATCATGGTCAATCTGGTGGGGCGGCGTGACGGAGGCTCGGAAGTGGATTACACCGTCAACCCGCAACTCGGCTTTCCGGCGCTGACTGGGCCGGCCGACAGCCGCGAGCCCTGCAACCATGTCTTCCCGGCCTGGGATGCCATTGCCGGCAACATGATCGCCACTGCATTGCTGGCGGCGCTGCGTCACCGTGACCGAACAGGGGAGGGCCAACTCGTGACGCTGGCCTTGAAAGACGTCGGGCTGGCCATGCTTGGGCACCTGGGCCTGATCGCTGAAGTGCAGGTCAACGGCACCGACCGGCCACGCTATGGCAACGACCTTTACGGCGCCTTCGGTCGCGACTTCGTGACCCGTGAGGGTGAGCGCGTCATGGTCGTGGGCCTCACCGACCTGCAGTGGAGTTGCCTGGTCAAGGCCACCGGGATGGGGGACGCTGTTGCCGAACTTGCACGGCAGCGCGACACAGACCTGGATCAAGAGGGAAACCGCTTTCTCGCCCGCGACGCGCTGGCGTCACTTTTCGAGCCCTGGTTCGCACAGCGCACGCTGGCCGAAGTCAGCGCGCTATTCGACGCCCACCGGGTGACCTGGGGCCCCTACCGTACCGTGACCCAGGCACTGGCGCAGGACCCCGATCTGAGCACGGCACACCCGATGTTCAGTCGCATTGACCAGCCCGGGATCGGCAGTTACCTCGCGCCCGCTTCGCCGCTGGACTTCAGCCGCGTTGCGCGTCTTGCGGCGATGCCCGCGCCGCGGCTTGGACAGCATACCGACGAAATCCTGCTCGACGTTCTGGGTCTGGCGGCCCACGAAGTCGGCGCGCTGCACGACGCCGGCATCGTCGCCGGACCTGCGAAATAAATGCCATTTACGGAGACCCTATGAAACTGCCTAACAACTTTTACAAACCACTGGCCATCGGAGCGCCGCAGCCCTTTCGTGAGCTGCCGGTACGCCCGGAGCGGGTCGTGCATTTCTTCCCCCCTCACATCGAGAAAAT